>JAIXXE010000030.1 GCA_027490875.1 Alphaproteobacteria bacterium | reverse complement strand
TTATTCCAGATACGGGTTGGGGGCCCGAACAATGAACCATTGTTCTCCCCAACCGCGTTCTGGAATGACGGGTGCGGCTGTGGCAAGTCATGATGGGCTTCGCTATAATAGTCAGGGCTGCCGCCCTGCTGACACTCCCCGTCCACGGCTGAGGCTATTGCACCTCCAAATGCGCAAACGAAGAAAGTACCAAGAAATCTCTTGGAAAAGCCTCCAATTCTTTATTCTCCAAGTGCGAAGAGAAGGCAAATGGCGGCCACACGCCCCAAAAAGGCTCAGTTATTGAATCACCACTGGGGAGATAAGAAATCTTGGTGGTGGGAGAAAGATTGTCCCGCAGCCTGCGGCGGGCGGTTCTTCTT
Organism: Alphaproteobacteria bacterium; assembly: GCA_027490875.1. Taxonomy (GTDB): domain Bacteria; phylum Pseudomonadota; class Alphaproteobacteria; order UBA2136; family UBA6156; genus JADCGN01. The sequence continues at coordinate 5,877 of JAIXXE010000030.1, read as the reverse complement.
TCTCTGATAAATTGAGGCTAAATTTCAATGGTGGTGGGAGAAAGATTGTCCCGCAGCCTGCGGCGAGCGGTTCTTCTTTCTCTGATAAATTGAGGCTAAATTTCAATGGTGGTGGGAGAAAGATTCGAACTTTCGAAGGCGATGCCAGCTGATTTACAGTCAGCCCCCGTTGGCCACTTGGGTATCCCACCAGTCCGACCCGTTGTTAGGGGGTTTGGGCGGCCTTGTCAACCACCCCCCCTTCTTACTGGTTTTGCGGCCGCTGCGCCCACCAGCCTTAGGCGTGAACCAACAACGCAAACTGCTTTTTGCCCCGCTTGAGCAGGTGGTATTTACCATATTTAGCGTTGGCAGGGGTTAGTTCCAGCGTCTCATCGTTTACGGTCACGCCATTATGCTGAATAGCGCCTTGGGCAAGGAATTCCCGAGCTTCGCGCTTGCTGGTGGCAAGTTCGGCAATAAGTAATGCATCAATTAAGGAAAGGGGCTGCTCTAGTTTTTGACTTGGTACGCCATCTTGGGCGAGCTGTTGAAAGTTTTCTGCTGTTAGTTTTTCAATTTCGTTATTGAAAAGTGCATTTCCAGCCCGGGCTGCAGCTTCAGCAGCTTCAGTACCATGCACAAGTTCAGTCAGCTCTTGGGCTAACAGAACTTGAGCGCGCTGCAAACTGCTGTTGCCAGCGTGAGTATCTAAAATAGCCCTTATTTGTTCCAGCGAACTGAAGCTAAACATATTAAAATAGCCTTTTAAATCTATATCAGCACAATTCCGCCAAAACTGGTAAAACGCATAAGGAGAAGTTTTAGCCGCATCCAGCCATACCGTGCCGCTTTCGCTCTTGCCAAACTTGGTGCCATCGGCCTTCGTAAGCAGCGGAAGAGTTAGCACATGGGCTTCACCGCGCAGTTTTTTGCGAATGAGTTCGGTCCCCGCCGTCATGTTGCCCCATTGGTCGGAGGCACCAATCTGCACGCTACATTTTAGGGTTTCGTCGCGGAACATCTCGTGGAAGTCGAAGGCTTGCAACAGCGCATAGCTGAATTCGGTGAAGGAAATCCCCACATCATCACGCTCGAGACGGCTCTTGACGCTATCCCGCGCAATCATCTGGTTCACACTAAAGTGCTTGCCGATGTCGCGTAGGAATTCCAGCAGGCTTACCCCTTTGGTCCAATCGGCATTGTTGCGTACCAGCGGCTTGCCGAGGGGCCCAGCGGGCACGTCGGCAAAGAGATTGGTCACCTGTGCTTCAATGCCGCGCACGTTGTGGGCCAGCGTGGCGTCATCCAGCAATTTGCGTTCGGTGGCCTTAAAGCTGGGGTCGCCAACCATCCCCGTGGCGCCGCCGACCAGAATGATAACGCGGTGGCCCGCCATTTGTAGCCGCCGCAAGGTAAGCAGGGGCACCAAACTGCCGATGTGCAGGCTATCGGCCGTTGGGTCGAACCCACAGTAAATGGTACGGGGGCGTTCCATGTGCTTTTCAATGTCGGGGGTTGTTTGGAACAGCAGCCCACGGTGGAGCAGTTCCGAAAACAATTCATTCGATTTAAGCAAAGGGCTAGAGTTTTCCATAAAACCCTTCTACACTTTCCCCTATGCCCCGTAAAGTCTCCCCTGCCTCAAAAGCTACCGCAAACACCAAGCCTATCACGGCCTTGGGCCTGATGAGCGGCACCAGCAAGGATGGCGTGGATGTCGTCCGCCTGCTGACCGATGGCGTGAACGTGATTGATCATGTGCAGCATTATGCGCACCACTACCCCCGTGGGCTTTATGCGCGGCTGAAAGAAGTGGCGACCGCCGATATTCCGCTCTCGCAGGTGCTACAGTTGGAACGCGACATTACCGAGGAATACGTCACGGCGATTCAGCGCAGCGGGTTGCTCGATGAGGCCGTGCAGGTGGTGGGCTGCCATGGCCAGACCATCCGGCACCTGCCGCATCAGGGCCTGACATGGCAACTGGGCGACCCAAACTTTCTGGCAGAAAAACTAAGCGCTGACCTAGGCCGCCCGGTGCCGGTGGTGATGGATTTCCGCCGCCGAGACCTGGCCGCCGGGGGTGAAGGCGCCCCGTTGGTGCCGCTGTTTCATCAGGCGATGCTGGCAGGGAAAGGGTTGGCCAAATACCCCTGCGCGCTGCTGAATATTGGGGGCGTGGCCAATGTAACCTTGCTGGCTTCGGCCAGCACCGCCGCTGTACAGGCGACCGACTGCGGCCCCGGGATGGGCCTGCTCGACCAATGGGTGCAGCATCGCACCGGTGCGGCCTACGACGACAACGGCACCTTGGCCAAAGCGGGGAAAGTTAATCAGCGTGTGCTGGCTCGTGCCTTGAACGAACTGCCCTTCTTTCAGCGCCCCATTCCGCGCAGCGCCGACCGCTACGAATTCAATGCCGTGCTGGCGTGGCTGGAAAAGGCGACCTCTCACGATGGCGCAGCCACGTTGGCGGCACTCACGGTGGCGGGTATTGACCAAAGCCTGCGGGGCTTTGGCGCCACCCCCAAAGGGCTGAAAGCGCTGTACCTAGCCGGCGGCGGGCCGCGTAATGCCGCTGTGCGCGAAGGCTTGGAACAGGCTGGCTGGAAGATTATGTTGGCCGATGCCTTAGGTTGGGAACCTTTGGCTGTGGAGGCAGCCTGTTTTGCGTGGCTGGCAGTGCGACGGTTACGGCACCTGCCCTTTTCTACGCCCGCTACCACCGGTTGCGGCCACCCTACGGTGGGCGGTGTGGTTACGGCGTAAGCGACTACAACCATGATTGGGCTAATCTTGTTAGGCTTGGGCGGTTTTTATGTGGGATGGACATGCGTCTCGTGGTCTATCTGGTGGGCCGAGCGAGAAATCTGGTTAGTCTTTTGTCTGTTGCTGTTTGCGGGCTTGGTGTTGTTGGGACTGGCGTGGCGGGCAACTTACTACGCCGCCTTGGTGCTGCTAGGGATTACGACGTCTCGGCTGGCCGTGCGCGATTTTAAGAATTCGCTGGCCGACTGGCTCTTTTCCGCGCGAACGGGCTGGAAGGAGTAACGCTGTTTTAACTGCGGCGCCAGCGGCCATCGCTCTCGCGCACGGCGTGGCCTTCCAGTTCCAGCTCTATCAGCAATCCGCTCAGTTGCGCTTCACTCTGCTGCGTTCGACGTACCAAGTCGTCAAAGGTTACGGGGGTAGCTCCAAGCAACCGAAAGAGATCTTGGCGTGGCCCTAGCGGGGGGGCGTCGTCCTCAAGCATATCTGCTTCGCTGCCTGCTTCAAAACCTAAAGGATTCGTTGCTTCTGTAGCAAACAACGAAGGCTGCTGCTGAGGTGGTACATAGGGCGCGGCGTTGTTGGGGAGTTGCTCGAGAATATCGGCAGCAGCTTCCACCAAGGTGGCGCCGTTTTTCAGTAACCAGTTCGGGCCGCCACTGCGGGCTTCACCGGGGCTGCCGGGCACTGCCCATACCTCACGGCCATAGTTAAGCGCATACTCGGCGGTAATCAGGCTCCCGCTGTGGCGGGTGGCTTCGCTTACCACCACGCCAACACTCAGGCCGGCGATGATACGATTACGTTGTGGAAAAAGATTAGCAATCGGTTGCATCCCCAAGGGTTGTTCGCTGATAACGCACCCTTGCGCGATAATCTGTAGCCGCAGCCTGGCATTTTCGCGTGGGTAGATATGGTCTACGCCACCTGCCACCACCGCAACGGTACAGGGCAGGCCGTGCGGCGCGCCAGCCAGCGCCCCTTCATGCACAACGGTATCAACGCCGCGCGCCAAGCCGCTGGTCAGCACAACCCCTGCGGCCGCCAAAGTTTGCGCAGTGCTGCGGCTCCAGGCCAAGCCAGCCGCACTGGCAGCACGATTGCCCACCAACGCCACCTGCCGTTGGTTCAGGAGCGCACGATGGCCAAGACCACTTAAAACAACCGGCGCATCGGGCAGATCGCTTAGTGCAGCGGGGTAATCGGGTTCGCCCCACAGCACCATCCAGCCACCCAACTTCTCCAGCGCGGTCAGCTCACGCTCAACGTCCTCGGCAGTGGCAACCTGCAGATCTGGTTTCTGCCAAACAGCAGCGGCGGCCAGTGCAGCCGTGGCCGATGCATAGCGGCGCAGCAACCGCCGCACTGATACTGCACCGAGCCCAGCGGTACGGATTAACCTTAGTTTTGCTATGTTTTCTGGGGAAAATTTCATGATTGCAGCCTAGCAAACTTTCGCAAAAAAGTCACACCCCACCCGTAACTTTGAGCGGAAAATCATCAGTGTATCTTTTCGTGGAGGGCAACGCGTGCGTAGCATGCAGCATAAACCAGAAAGTAGAGATCGTTATGTCTGCCGTTGTGATTACAGTTGCCCAACAAAAAGGTGGTGTAGGCAAGTCTACACTGGCCGCGCATTTGGCTGTGGCCTTTGCCCAGCAAGGTTACAGCACCATGCTGTTCGATACCGACCCCCAAGGCACCTGCACTCATTGGCATGCCCAACGGAAGAAAGATGACATTGGTCTGGTCGCCACCAGCGGCTGGCGCCTGACCCGCGATCTTTCCATGGCGCGCGAAAGCAACGACGTCATTATTATCGATACCCCTCCTCATGCCGAGATGGATATAAAAGTAAGCGTGCGTGCAGCCGATTTGGTGCTGGTACCCATGCAACCAAGCCCAGCCGACCTTTGGGCCATGAAGGAAACCTTCCGCACCATCAGCAGCGAGAGCCGCCAGTGCATGGTGGTGCTGAACCGCGTGATTCATCGCGCCAATATTACCGAAGATACCAAAGCAAAACTGCTGCAATACGAAATTCCGGTCGCCGAGCAAGAGCTTGGCAACCGAGTCCTGTTTGCCGCCAGCATGGAGAGTGGCCTCACTGTGCTGGACGGCTTTGCCAACCCGTCCCAGATTGAAATTACCAATCTGGTTCGGCAACTCGCGGCAAAACTCGGCCTCGCCTTCAAGGGCAAGGTTAAACCCAGCATTTCTTCCAAGGCTTCGGCCAAGGCAGATGATGCAGTGAGCGCCTCCCCTGCCAACCCTGAACAAGGATCAACCATCATGGTAATCAAGAAAAAGAAGGCTGTAGCCAAAAAGGCTCCTGCCACCAAAAAGAAAGTAGCTGCCAAGCCTAAGAAGGCCGCCGCTCCTAAGAAAAAAGCAGCAACCAAGGCCAAGCCAAAAGCTAAGCCAGCTGCCAAGAAGGTAGTTAAGAAGGCTCCTGCTAAGAAGGTAGCCAAAAAGGCTCCTGCCAAAGCTATGCTGAAGCTGGCTGCCTAAGTTAAGCCGAAAAAAAACCAGCCTTCGGGCTGGTTTTTTTATTGATAGATACTCTCGTTTCTCGCACCATTCTGGCCATGACTCCTCTTACCTTTAAGCAGCAGGTGCACCGTGTGGTGCAAGCCATTCCAAGCGGCAAGGTTGCCACCTACGGGCAGGTTGCAATGCTGGCAGGCAACCCGCGCGGGGCCCAGCAGGTTGGGTACATACTGGCGGCGTTGCAAGAGTTAATCCCCCCCTACAACACCGTGCCTTGGCAGCGCGTCATCAATCGGCACGGCGAGATTAGCTATTCCACCTCACGCGGGGGGGGCGATGACCTGCAGCGTCATTTGCTGGAAGCTGAAGGGATTGTGTTTAGTCCTACCGGCGTCATCGACCTAGCCCGCTACCGTTGGGAGGCTGGGCTAGAGCTTGCCTAAAACAGGTCGCCCAAGCCACGCTTAAGCTGCTGGGCCCAGGTTTTTTGCTGCCCTGCGGGTGCCAGATTGTTTCCAGTTAACAGGTCGTAGGCCTTGGCGTACCATTCGCTGGTGGGGTAGTTATAGCCCAAAATGGCTCCAGCGCGCTGTGCTTCGTCGCCCACACCCAAAGCCAGATAGGCTTCAACCAAGC
>JAIXXE010000152.1 GCA_027490875.1 Alphaproteobacteria bacterium | reverse complement strand
TTATACTATTCTAGTGACCTTATTACATGGACTCGCGCAAATGTGGCTGGCGGTGCAAATGCGGACATCCGTAGCATTACCTATGACGGAACGCGATATTACGCATTACGTAACAATGGGACCGTGTTTGTGTCTACAGACCTTAGCTCGTGGACAAGTTACGCTTCCGGTGCGAGTACTCCGTACACCATATCTGCTTCTGCCTCTCTAGTTATTGTTGCAGCTGGCGGTAGCTTGTCTAGGTACTCTACGGATAACGGTGTAACTTGGTCAAACCTTCCGACCATCGCTACTTCTGTAGGGCGTACCGTGCGTTTTATTAGCGCAACAAACACTTGGGTAATGACCACCAGTACGCCGGATATTTACTACTCTACCGCCCCAACCACAAGTTGGACGCTAGCGACTGACTCCGCATCGGCTACAGGTTATAAGGATATCACCTATAATGGCACATACTATATAGCTTCCGGGTCGTCTACCGGAGCTAACGTGGTGTCTACTACATCAAATCTCGCTAGTGCGTTTACGCTACAGGCAGCGAGTACTTATACGGCTGCGGCTCAGCCGGGAGGAGCGGGTGGTATTGCTGGCGGTGGCGGCGGCGGGGCAGCTTCGTCCACTACTACATCAAACGGCGGCGCTGGTGGTGATGGCTACTGCCGCGTCTACACTTGGTAAGGATATTTATGCGCTATCTAATCATTGAAGACGGTATAGTAACCAACGCTGCGGTTGCGGATGAACCTCTTGGCGACAACTGGGTTCAGTCCGATACTGGAAACATAGGCGATCTCTACGACGGCGAGACATTCACTGCGCCACCGACGCCGCAGGAAGAAATAGACGCCGAATGGAAAGCTCTGCGCTCACGCCGTGCTGTTTTGCTATCTAACTGCGACTGGACGCAGCTTGCTGACGCGCCAGTGGACGCGGAGGAATGGGCTGTCTATCGCCAAGAGCTGCGCGACTTACCTGCAAACACTACTGATCCATTTAACCCCGCATGGCCGGATACGCCCGCATAATCATTCTGGGGTAATTAAAATGCTCGTACCCGTTAACGTTAAATCAGAGCCCGGCATCAAGCGTGATGGCACAAAGTTTGAAGGAAACTTCTACGTTGACGGACAGTGGGTTCGATTCCAGCGCGGGCTCCCGCGCAAGATAGGCGGGTACCGGCAGATTACGAACTTCGTCGAAGGAGCTGTTAATCAGTTTCACCTGCAATCGCTGAACAACTTCACCTATACCCATATGGGCTATGGTGAGGGCCTACAGCGCATGACAATCGACGTATCGGGCAACACCAGCTCTGTGGTTTCGCGCACGCCTACGACGTACACAGGAGGCGCAGAATTTATGTGGCAGTTCGACGCGCTCTATGACGGGGCGGGCAGTTCGACTGTGCTGATCGCACACGCCACAGAGGCCGCTCTCGATATTTCAACCGGTACGAACTTCCCCGCATATCTTGGCGACATCTATGGCACAACACCACTGACTCCAATCCCAACGGACGGCGTGAGTGGCGGCGTTGTGGTGTTACACCCTTACCTATTTATGTTTTCCCAGAACGGGTTCGTGAAGTGGTCGGATGCAAACGATCCCACGAACTTTACCAGTGGTGATGCGGGTGATGCGTTCATTGCATCCTCGAAGATCGTCAAGGGCCTTCCGCTGCGTGGTGGTGGTCAGAACCCTGCCGGCCTTTTCTGGACGCTTGATAGCCTGATCCGCACCTACTACACGGGTGGCACGGATGTTTTTGCGTTCGACACGATCAGTTCGTCGTCGTCAATCATCTCGGCCAATAGCGTCATCGAGTATGACGGGATTTACTTCTGGGTTGGTGATGGTCGTTTCATGATGTACAACGGTGTTGTCCGCGAAGTTCCGAACAACATGAACATTAACTATTTCTTTGACGGCTTGAACCGTCCGTATGCGAATAAGATTTTCGCCTACAAGGTTCCGCGCTTTGGCGAGATCTGGTGGTGCTACCCGCGTGGCGATGCGACTGAATGCACGCACGCTGTAATCTATAATGCACGAGAGCAGACATGGTACGACACAGAGCTGCCGAATCTGGGGCGCTCTGCTGGCATTTACGCTGGTTCGCTGAACCGTCCGATCCTTGCCGGCGTTAATCCAATTAGCCCGGGCGTTCCTGACATCCGTATCACTCAAGGCGATGATAACCGCGTTACTGAAGACGAAGCATTTCGCGTGATCAGCAATGGTCCGGATCTATATCGTATTTGGCAGCATGAATTTGGCGTCGATGAGATTGATGGCGCGCAGATTAATGCCATCGAAAGCTATTTCGAGACTGGAGACATATCGTTGCTCACGGATGACAATCCACGCAGCCGCTCAATTCACGTCGAGATGATCGAGCCTGACTTCGTACAGCAGGGCGACATGACTGCGCAGATCACGGGAAGAATTAACGCCCGTGCGCCTGAAGTCTATGGCCCGCTGCGCAGCTTCCCGGCTGTGGCTGATGAGAAGTATGAACAGCAGGTGTTCTTTAAGGAACAGCGGCGCGAGCTTCGCTTTAAGTTTAGCTCGAACACGGTCGGCGGAGACTATCAGATGGGTAATGTTATTGCTCACATTGAAGTCGCCGATGGCAGATACCAGTCATGATTGGTGTTGATCCTCGCGGCATTGATAACTTCATTGACTGGGCTGATTATATGTATCCTGATCTTGAGCAGCTTGGTACTGTCGTTAAGATGATGCCGGGCGGCAACTGGCAGGATTGGGGGGCTGGCTTGCTGGCTGTGAACAAAATAGCTGAAAGTAGCGCTCCTAATCCATATCAGTTTGATGACTGGAAAGAATGGGCAATGCGGTTTATACAGACGCTTAATAGCGGCGGGAGCAGTTCGTAATGTATGAAGATTATTATCTTGGCTATCCCGAATTAGAGGAAGCTCTGGCTGCTGCCGGATACTCTGCACCAGCTGCAGCGCCTGCGTCCGTAGCAGGTATTGGATCTCCTGCCGTTGCTGCGCCGGCTGCGGCGCCTTCGGTTATTGAGACTGCTGCGGCGCCAATGTCATACGACGCTCTTGCAGACCGCCGGGCTGCGGCGAACGCCCTGCCGAGGGGTACTTTCTTAGCGGCGCCTACGGATAACTTAGGCAAGGGCACAGGTTACGACATCGCGGGGCAGGCGGCAAACTCCTTTGAATACCGAGGCGGCCCTGTCCGCGTCACCGACCGCAGTGGTAAAGTACTATTTAGCGGTGACGGTGCGGAAGGAGCTTTAGAGGCTGTTAAATTTGCACAGAACTTAAGCGACACGAAGGGTAAGAATGCTTCATGGGACATACAGCAAGGCGAAAGGACTATAAACCCTGACGGTTCAGTAGGTCCGACGCGCTGGGTTTCAGGACCGACTGACGCTAAGGAAGGTATGGGAGTTGTAGGGGATATCGCGGCCTTTGCGTTGCCGATTGCTGCCGCTGTTTTAACTGCTGGCATGAGCCTTCCCTATCAGATAGCTGCTGCCGCTTCCGCAGGTATGGTTGGCGGCGTTATGTCAGGAAAAGATCCGCTAAAGTCAGCCTTAATTGCTGGGGCGAGTGCGGGCGCAATGAACGTATCTGGCGCTAATGCGGCCATTGGAAAGGCTGTAAATAACATTAGTACTGCTGTTACTAATGCGTTTGTTAGCGAAGCTGCAAAAGAAACTGCGAAAGAAGTTGTAAAGAATGCTGTTGGTGAACTGGGTGAGCAAATTGTTGTCACCGCCATTTCTAAAACAATACAAGGAGTAGGCAACTCCTTAGGTAATACATTGTTGTCTGAGGTCGTAAAGAATGCAGGGGTAGGTGATATAACTGGCTACAAGACGCCAGCTGAAAAGTTTGTAGAGCAAACGCAACCAGAAGTCGCTAACCCAGTCGTGGATGGCGTTGATCAGGTAACGGGCGAGATTGTAGCCAGCGGTGAAAGGATTGGCGCTGTCGCAGATACGGCTGCTAATGTTATCACTGGAATTGGAAGTAGCGCAGCTACTGATGCTATAACTGGCTTTGAAACGCCAACTGAAAAGTTTGTGCAGGAGACTCCGGCGGAGACGACGCAGACTGATTCTCAGACACCTGCGGAAGATACCATTGTTGTCAGTGGTGAAAGGATTACGCCAGTCGCTGATGCTGTTACTGGTGCTATTTCTGGTGTAGCAAATCTATCGCCTGAAGTACTCGCTGGTATAGCTGAATTCGAAAAGAATCCTATCGTTTCGACAGGGGCTAAGACCACTACGACTCCAGAGGGTGCCGGCATAGGCGCAGCTATTCCGGGGGTTGAGGACTTCCTAATGTCAACTGAACTTCAAAAAAAGATTGATGAAGAGAAAAATCGTAAGGAAGAAGAAAAGAAAACCACGCTAGAAAAAGTAAAGGACGCCGCTCAGATAGTTAGCACTGCAGCTACCATTGTTCCGCTGGTGACAGGCGCTGTCGGTGGTGGCGGTGGCGGCGGTGGCACACTCCCTGCAGACACCACTCGATTGACCTTCACGCCAACAACGCTGAGATCGACGCTTACCGGCGGGATTGGCGGGGCTGGCGCGCGCTATCCTTACACCCCAACGACCTATGGCCAAGTGGGCGGAGATCAAGAGACGGAGTTTCTGTTCTTTACGAAAGATCCTATAACCGGCCAAGAATCAATTCAGAGCGGAACTCCGGTTACGACTACTAATACCGTCCCCGCTGCCGCCCCCGGCAAAAAAGAAGGCGGCGAAATCGAAGATGATATGGTAAAGCATCTTGTCGAGTATCATAAGAACGGTGGTCACCAAGGCCCCGGACAGGTAAAAGGCATTGGTAGCGGTCAGGAAGATAAGATTCCTGCATGGCTATCCGATGGCGAATATGTCTGGAGTGCACAGGATGTAGCCGATCTTGGTGATGGATCAACCGATGAAGGCGTGCGCCGTCTTGACAAAATGCGCCAAATGGTGCGTCGTCAAGCTGGCCGCAAGGACGTAAAAAAGATTGCAAAACCCCAGAAGGGTATAGATAAAATGCTCAAAGCTGTTGGAGGAATGGCGTAATGGCTATCACAGAAACCGTCACCCAAACCAAGCTACCCCAGTGGCTTGTTGATGCCTATACTAAGAGCATCGAAAGGGGCGCTACAGCCACAAGCGCCAAGTATCAGCCTTATACTGCTGGTCCACGTATCGCTGCTTTTGCGCCGCAGGAACAGCAAGCCTTCAATATGATTTCGCAGAACGTCGGAAACTATCAGCCTTATACGCAGGCTGCGGGTAATTATATCGCAGGCGGGACGAGATCGTTTACGGATCCCGGCGTCGCATCTAGCTTTATGAACCCATATACCCAGAACGTCGTTTCTGGGATTGGCGCTGCGGCTGGTCGGAACCTGTCTGAGAACTTATTGCCTGCAGTAAACCGCACATTCGTTGGCGGTGGTACGTTTGGTGGTAGCCGGAGCGCTGAGTTTACAGCGCGGGCTATTCGAGATGCAAACGCTGCGGCTCTCTCGGCTCAGAACGAGGCTCTTCAGAAGGGCTATGAGAGCGGCATGGGCCAGTTCAATACTGAGGCTGGTCGTTACCTCACGGCAGCAGAGGCAGCGTCAATTCTTGGTCAAAACATTCAGAGCATGGCTGGCACGGATGCCGCAGCGCTTCAAGCTGCTGGTGCA
>JAIXXE010000165.1 GCA_027490875.1 Alphaproteobacteria bacterium | reverse complement strand
ATAGCGGTGCCAGAAGCATTGGTGGTGCTGATCACCGTTGAACCACTCAAGGCGATGGTTGAACTAAACCCAAGCAGCTGCTGGATCGAACCGACTTGATTGGCGATGGTGTCACGAAAGATCGCGTTCTCGCGTTGCAATTGGTTCAAGCGGGCTTGCATGGCCTGAATGGCTGCAGCGCTGCCGCCATCGCTACCCGCAGGCGTGTTGGCGACGCGTTCAAGCCCTTGGGCAAAGACCAAGGAAGGCAACATGGCGGTGAGGAGGAGCCAGAGTTTCATGCATGATGCTTTCTTTTCTTGAAAGTAGCCCGTAGCGCCTTTGATTGTCACATCCCTGATGCGTTTAATCGATGATACTGTGACTTTTTTGGTAACGTCGGGGAGAGATTAGGTTGAAGTTTGAACCAGTAAAAACCGGCCGTGTGGCTGGTTTTTACCTTGTCTGCTTTTAGTGTCTGTACTGTAAAATGAGTACATGGGTACAACGCCAGTGGCCCCAACCACCCCAGTTGGTCGCCCCGTGAGAAGAACCCCATCCCGCATAGCCAAACCAGTAACCAATGTTTGGGGCCCAAGGGTTAACCCCGATTCCATCGCCATCGTAGTAATAGGTACCGTTGCCAGCAGGGCCGCTACCGATGCAAGCCAGTGGAATCCCATCACCAGGGCGGCAGCCGGGTGTGGTGGTATCGGTTCCTACGCAGCGCCGTATTTCTCCGCCAGCAGCAGCTGCTGGTTGACAGAGAATGGTTTTGTTAGGGCCCATGACGAGTGATTCGCTAACCCTGCAGGTCGGCAGCAGGGCCTGCACCAGCGAGGTGGAGTTAATCACGGTAGAGGAGATTATAGCGGTGCCAGAAGCATTGGTGGTGCTGATCACCGTTGAACCACTCAAGGCGATGGTGGAGCTAAACCCAAGCATTTGCTGGACGGCAGCCATTTGACTGGCAAGGGCGTCACGAAAAATGGCGTTCTCGCGTTGCATTTGGTTCAAGCGGGCTTGCATGGCCTGAATGGCTGCAGCGCTGCCACCATCGCTGCCCGCAGGCGTGTTGGCGACGCGTTCAATGCCTTGGGCAAAGACCAGGGAAGGCAGTAAGCCTAAAAGAATGAGTGTTAATTTCATGATAGTGCTTTCTCTATTTCTCTCTTAAGTTCCGCCCATGTCAGTGGAGACCATGCCACCTGGGGAACTTGGTGAAAACATGTATCCGCTTGGCACAACCCGGCAGCCATTGCCGTATGGAACCAGTCCAAGGCTTAAACAATCAAGCGGTGGAGAACCAGCCGGTGCGCTGGCGGCCGCAGGCGCTGCGATTTCCCGGCAACTGAACCCAGACCCGTTGGCTGTGACGGCTTGCGTGGCCGTACAGGTAGGAATGGTGGCCATACAACGGAAGACCCGGCCATTGCTGGTGAGGACTTCGTTCGGCCTGCAGGCAGGGGCGATGAGCTCAAGCTCCGGGAGGGTGGTATTCACGGTTGAACTGATCGTGGTTGAACTGCTGGCCACAACGACGGGCCCGGAAATCAAGGTCGGCGAGGCGGCCAAGAGCTGGTTGATGGCGACAATCTGGCTGCTTAGGGCGCTGTTTCTGGTTTCCAGCAGCCTGATGGTGCTGCGTAAGGCATCGAGCTGGCCTTGCCAGACTTGCTCGCGGGCAAAGGAGCCACTGTCGGTCGGCGTGTTGGCCACGCGTTCAATGCCTTGGGCCCATACGAGCGTAGGCAGAAGCAGGCTGAGGGTGAGGAGGAGCTTCATCAGAGCTGGCCTTCCGTTAATTCCCCCACCCATCACTGGCAGATGGTATCCATGCACCAGGTTGTGCAGGTGGTGGTGGAGTATAGGGGTTCTCAACATAATGGGTTACCGAACTGCTGGCGGGCAAATCGCGGCACGACAGTGTGGTGCCATTCCAGCTTAAGACTTGGTTAGTGCCACAGGCCGTAATGGGCATCACCACACGCAGGCAGGTCTGCTGAGCGCCATCGCTGGTCAGCACTTCATTTGCACCACAGCGCGGGTAAATCATGGTGGTAATGGTTTGACTGATAACCTGAGTAAGGCTGGTTACCGTCTGCGTTCCACTGACGGTAGTGCCGATGGTTGTTGTGGTTACAACGGTAGAAGGAGACGCGCCCAACAATTGCTGAATGGCCACCATTTGGCTTCGTAGGCTTTGTACCTGGGCATCCAGTAAGGCATTTTGGCTTCGCAAGGTCCCCATTTGATTCTGGAACTGCTGCTGCATGGCAAAGGTAGCACTGTCGGTCGGCATATTCGCCACGCGTTCGATGCCTTGGGCAAAGGCGAGGGCAGGGAGCATCATTGTAATAAGTAAGAGTCTCACGGGTGAGGCTTTCTTTTTTACAAAGTAGCCCGTAGCGTCTTAGGTTGTCACGTCTTTGGTTTGCTTAACAGATGATGCTGTGACTTTTTTGCTAGTATTGAGGTAAGGCTTAACACCTTACCAAGTCAGGCTTTACCAAATCAGGCTGGCCATTCCCCAAGTAAAGCCAGCACCAAAGGCCTGCAGGAGTAGCAATTGGCCAGCCTTGAGCTGCCCCTGTTGCTGGGCATGGGACAGCGCCAGCGGGATGCTGGCGGCACTGGTGTTGGCATGCTGGCCTACGGTGGTGATGACTTTGTAGGGTGGTATTTGCAGGGCCTCGGCGGCAGCTTCTAGAATCCGCGCGTTGGCTTGATGCGGCACCAGCCAATCCAGCCCTGCCAGCGTGTAGCCGCTTTGGGCCAACAGGGCGGCGGTAGCGGCACGATCACCCATTTGCCGCACGGCGTGCTTGAATACCGCCGCGCCTTGCATCTGCACGGTTCCTGCAATTCCCCCGCGGGCCACGCCATGGCCACTGTGCAGCAAAGGGGCCTGGGTACCATCGGCGCCCTGTTCCACCACCAGCAGCCCGCGCGTTTCGCCCGGCTGGTTGCGCGTGAGCACCACCGCACCCGCGCCATCGCCAAACAGCACGCAAGTGCTGCGGTCGGTAAAATCCAGTACATTGGAAAAGGTTTCGGCGCCAATGACCAAGATATGTTGCAGGGCAGGGCGGGTGGCAAACAGCCCCTGCGTCATACTTAGCGCTGCAATGAACCCGCTGCAGGCGGCGTTCACATCCAGCGCCACCGTACCCGCTGGCACCCCCAAAGCGGCCTGCACCAAGGTTGCCACGCTGGGGAAGGTGTAGTCGGGCGTGCAGGTGGCCACCAGCACCGCGCCAATGGCCATTGGGCTTAAGTGGGCCTGCGTTAAGGCGTGCTGGGCCGCAGCCGTGGCCAAGGTGGCGGTGGTTTGGCCTGCTTCAACAAAATAACGCTGCTGGATGCCGGTGCGTGATTCAATCCATTCGGGCGTGCTGGCCAGCCCGTAGCGTTCAATCAGGGCCGCGTTACTTATGGGTTGGTTGGGCAGGCAATGGCCAACACCAGCAACGTGGCAGAGGGGAGCAGAGTTCATAAGCCTATGTACCCCATGCTCTTTAGGTTCGGCAACCCTCTTGGCAGAGGGGCCGCGGCAGTGCATACTCATGGTCCTCATGCCGCGCACACGCCTGATTCACAACGTTAAACGGCTTGCCCCAAAGGGGGCCAAGAAGCTGCGGCGGGCGTTGGTTACGCTTTATGCCCCGCCTTCGGTGGTATCGGTCGAGCCTAGTTATCATGCCGTACGCCAGCAGGCGGCCTTGCAGCATATCGCCAGTTTTTATGGAAAGAACCCCGATTTCCCCGGTATTTTATTAGGTCGTAGCTTGCTGGATGTTGGCTGTGGCACAGCCCCGCTTGGTTGTTTTTTTGCCCTTGCTGGCGCTGAAGTAACGGCGATCGACCCCAACACCGCCAGCCTTAAGGTGGCTGCTGCCTATGCCAATGATTTTGGGACTCCGCTGACGTTTCTGCCCCAAACCGCCGAGCAGGTTTTGGCCAGCGGTATGCGCTACGATTGTATTTTGGCGCTGGATTTGTTGGCCACCCACCCTCAGCCGGGTAAGATGATGTGGGTGCTGCGGCAGCTGTTGGCGCCGGGTGGCGTGTTGGTGGTTGGGCACACCACCCGCAGCTTGCGTGCATGGTTCGTGCACCGGTTTTTTAACCAGATTCTCTTTAAACGCGTGGCACCCGACCAACGCGGCTGGAATGGCTTCCATACTCCCGCCCAACTAAGCGATTTGGCACAGGCCAGCGGGTTAACCCGACTGGCTGTGACACTTTTACGCTACAGTGTGAGCGGTAAACACTGGAAGGTAACCTTAAACCGTCATCAAGCCACCCGCTATCTGGCCAGTTTTACCGCCGAGGCGGGGCAGTAGCACGAATCATACACAGAGGGTTGACGCTGCCAAGCCGCCGCCCCACTCTAAACCAATGGCCTTAATGCTGAACCAAACTGTAACCTCGCTCCAGCATCATTTGCTCGTGGCTACGTCGGCGCTGAACGAAACCGGTTTTGAACGTACCTTGGTGTTTGTGGCTCACCACAGCCCCGAGGGCAGCATGGGGTTTGTCATCAATCAGCCTTTGCCCAAACTTGGTTTTGCCGATGTGGCCCGCAGTATGGGCATTGAAGAGTTGATGGCGCAGGGGCGTAGTCACCCTATCCTCTACAAAGGTGGGCCGGTTGAAGCCTCGCGGGGGTTTGTGATTCACTCCACCGACTATGCTCACCGGGCGTCGGTCAAGCTGAGTGGCGACTTTGCCCTTTCCGCACAGGCCGATATTGTCAGCGATATTGCCCGTGGCTTTGGCCCTCAGCAGCTTAATTTTTGCCTTGGTTATGCGGGGTGGGGGCCGGGGCAGCTGGAACAGGAACTGATTGTGAACGATTGGGTCATATTACCCGCCACGCGTGAGCTGGTGTTTGAAGTGCCGCCCCAACAGCGCTATACCTCGGCAACACGGGCCTTGGGGCTTAACCCGCTTAATTTTCACTCTGATGTGTTGGGGAAGGCTTGACCACACGCAACTTTACAGGCAAAGGAGAGGCCGTGGGCGATTAGCTCAGTGGTAGAGCAGATCCTTTACACGGATAAGGTCGGGAGTTCGACCCTCTCATCGCCCACCAAGTTTGTTTAAGTCAGCACCGAGCAGATCCAGTTTTTCAGTACCGCCCCGTTGGGGCGAGACGGATAAGGTCGTGAGTTCGACCCTTTCATCGCCCACCATTTTTCCGCAGGAAAATTACCCAAAGGGGGGTGCAGGGGGTTTACCCCCTGCAGATGCGCCCTAAGCCAACCACGCTAGCCGGTGCGCGCAAGCGCACAGAAGGCGTGACGCGTCGTTTAATAAGAGATTGCTAGGCCCGTTGGGGCGAGACGGATAAGGTCGGGAGTTCAAACCCTTCGTCGCCTTGGTGTAAGGGAGATTGCCGCGCGGAGTTTACCCCTGCGCAGGCAGGGGCTCGCAATGACTCTTTCATCGAGATGAGCTGGAGGATTTTGTTTGGCTTGGCTATAAAAAAACCCGTCAGGGCCGGGTTGGTTGCAAGCCAAACAGGCTTACTGGCCGGGGTTTTCGTCAATCAGGCCTTCACCGGCGGTGAAGTCGAGGTCCTCACCGGCCAAGCCATCGGCGTCGTCGATGCCAAGCCCGCTGCCATCGTCTTCGGCGGCGGCCAGCGTGGCGCTGTTATCAAAAATCACTTCCTCAATTGCGGCCGCGTGGGTGGTGGTGGCTTCAAGGCCGCCGCCTGCCAGTGCCAGCAGTTCAACGTCCTCGCTGGATTGGTCGGCCATGCGGTTCACACCGTGCACGATGTGGTTTTTCACTTGCTCGAGGTCGGCGGTTTCCGAAGCAATTTCGCGCAGGGCAACCACGGTGTTCTTGTCGTTATCGCGATCCACTGTAATACTGGCGCCAGCGGCGATATCGCGGGCCCGTTGGGCGGCCAGCAGGACAAGCTCGTAGCGGTTGGGGATGATATTGACGCAATCTTCGACAGTGACACGGGCCATGGGTGTGATTCCTTTGTTACAGATTTACTAAGCGTGGTTGCACTCAGGGCGTCAAGCTTTTTCTTTTTACTCTAATAAATATAATCTAATATACTTTTATCTTAAAGTACTTTGTGGGGTCAGCGTGCCTCATCCGATGATTATGTTGCAGTGCATGGCTGAATTGCCGTTGGCCCTTGTACTACGGCCAGGTCGTGCCAATATAAACAAAATAATCAAGGATTACGCCCATGAGCCAACTCGCGACCAGTTTGTACACCCGCAGCCTCGAGCTGGCGGCTGGCCTGCCGGTGAATGCCGAAGCCTACGAGGCCGAAGCAGCAGTGGGCGCGATGAATCTGGCCAAGCTCCAGGCCTTGGGCAAGGCGTACCGCCAAGGGTGGCTGCACAATGTGTTGGCCCGTATTACCCCCCTCACGGCGCGCGAAACCGGTGATTACCTGCTGATGGCACGGCTGTTCATTCACACGCAGGCTCAGGCCGAAGCCCTGCTGGAGAAAATGAGTGCCGACCTGTCGCGGTTTGCCACTCTGGCTGGGCTCACGGTTGGCGCCACCGTGCCCAAGCCATTGTTACCGCATTTAAGCCTGTATCAGGCGATGGGCCAGCTGCTGGCCGAACAGCATGGTGCCAGCACCCCTAAACCCTTTGCCAGCGCGACGATTGATGCAAGCGCGCAGGCCGAAATGGTATTTGTGCGGGGCTTTATCAAGCAGCGCTTTGCTGCCTAACCCTTCGCTCTAACCTCGCTCATGGCCGATTGGGTGGCAAAGTAAACTTAGGCCTTTGCTGGCCGTCGCATATCATCCAGCTGCGCTTGCATGGCGCGTTCCTTGGCGCGTTTGGCGGTGAGGGCGGCGCGGGCTGCCAAAAGCTCATATTTTTTTTGTTTGGCGAAGGTCTGTTGCAGTTGCAACAGCAGGCTTTGGTGCTGTTGGCGCAGTGTATCCAGCTCGGCCATAATGGCCTGCATAGCGCTGGTAGCGCGGGCCTGAAAGAGACTCGCGGCCATAAAACCCTGTGCCTCCGTCCCGGCTGCGGCGCTCTGGTAGGCCTGCTCAAGTTCGGCCTGCCACTGTTGGTGCTTTAAGGTTGCGGAGGCTTGCGCCTGCTGGTTGTGTGCCAGCGCCTGCTGGAGGTGTTCAAGCTCTTGCTGGACCAATTTTATGAGCGTGGGCAAGGCAGGTTTTGGCACTAACGCAGCAGCCCATCCTGTACTGTCACCGGCATTTGCCCCGTTTGGGCCAGCGCCAACGCCAGGGCATTCTGGGCGGGGGTATAGCTTGGTTCAATCACCAACGTGCGTTGCAACAGTGGAATAGCCTCGGCTGGCCGACCTTGCAACAGCCTGGTTATCCCAACAATCCCCCAGGTGAAGTGGCTAAAATCGGCGGTACGCATTAACTTGGGCCCAAGGGCGTCAAGTTTGCGCAGCGTTTCATTGGCGGCCTCGGTTTGGCCTTGGCTGCGCTGTTGCTCGACCAGCTGCACATACACCCCTGCAAGATTGATGAGGTGGTTGGCGCCCCACGGGTCGCCTTGCAAGAACCCTTCCAGCAATTCCGCCCGGGTACTAAGCGCAATGGGGGTTGGGCCCGAATAGTTGGCGTAAACGACTGCCAGATGCTCGTGAATGCGCGGGTCGAGCCCATAGATGTTATTGGCGGCCTTGAGAATGTTGAGCGTGGTCTCATCAGAAACCCCCGAGAAAAGCCTCATCATCCCCATTTTTAGCAGCGTGTTGGCTTCCTTAAACTTAAGGCCATCGTAAACCGCCAGGCCCCAGAGCGCAGCCAACAGCATGATGACGAACCCCAAGAACCCTCGGCGCGGCACACTAAAGCTACGCCGCGGCCAACCGACATACCAACCCTGCGGAAACAGCTGCCCGTGTAAGGCCAGTAAAAGCCCCATCATCATGGCGGCAGCGGCAGGTGCGGTTGGCAGCTGCATGGGGAAATCCATAAACGCATTGAGGCAAATACACAGCAGGCCAAGGCTGGTAAAAAAACCAGCCACGCGCCACGACTCAAGCGGTTCGGCTGGCTGTTGCCAAACCTGCCGCAGCCGCAGCAGCACGCGCAGCGCCACATAGGCCAGCCACAGCCCCAACACCCCACTCAACACAGAGTGCCACACACCGGGGAGGCTTATAATCTCGCGGTAGTGAAGAAAACTGATTAACCCCAGCAGCGATGTCAGCAGCCCAAACCCAATCAGTTTACCCCCAAGTGCGCCCGCTTCGCGCCCCAGCAAACGCAGGCCAGCCGCCACGCCCAAAGCGAAGAGCAGGCTATAGAAGATACCCCCCGGCACGCCCATCTCGGTGAAGGCCTGCATGGGGTCGGAGTGGGTTCGTTGGGGCCGCGCCATCACGTTGTAGCTGTTGGTGGGCGTGGTAACCACGGCATTGTAATAGGGTGGCCAAATCACCATAAAGCCGCCCAAGCCTACGCCATTAAACCAATGGTCACGCGTAATCACCAAGCTGTTAAGGTTGTAGGCCAGGCGGCCGCCAAACTCATCCCAGCCGCCGCTGGCGCTGACCAGGCCCGAAAGCTGCTCGGCCGGCGTGGCGGTAATGCCGTGGGCGCCGGTAATGGGCGAAACATCCCCAGCATGACGTGACAGGAGCAGCACCGGCAACAGCAGCCACGCCAAGGCCTTCCAGCTAAAGCAGCTTTTTAGGTAGGCCCGCAGGCTTGGCACCACCAGCACCAGCACCACCCCCACCAGCAGCGCGGCCAACAGCGCCAGCCAGCTGGCGCGGGCCCGTGCATAGATTAAAAACACTCCCGCCAGCGTGAGCAACAGGCTGGCCAATGCCTGCTCCCACCAGCGGCGCGATGACAGCAGCAGATACAGCATGAGGGGTATCATCATGGCCGTGTAGCTCCCCGCCAGATTCTTATTAGCAAAGCTACCGCCGGGGACTGCGCTCTGTAAAAAGAACCCCGTGAGTTGATCCACCAAATTGGGCGTCTGCGGCCACAGCGGAGTTATCCACTGCACGCCCTGCAACAGCCACCCTAGCAGGCCAAACAAGGACTGCAAAAGAATGTAAGGAGGCCCAACCAGGGCGGCATCGAAGCTGGCCTGGGTAAAGTTATGGAATTGCAATATACCAATGAAGGCCGTGGCCGCCAGCGGGGCGCAGAGGGCCCACATCAGCTTACGGGCAAAGCCTTCGTTGCCCACCACCGGCTTGGCAACATACCACACGCAGACCAGTAAAATCATTTGGGCATAGAGCGCCTTGATGAGAATAATCCCGCGCATCCAGTTCATGGCATCGATGAGAGATATGAGCGCCCACAACGCCAGCGCCGCAGCCACCCACAGCTGAAGCGGGCCATAAAACCTTAGCTTGACGGGGCCGGATTGAGTCCACAGACCGCCGAGCAACGTAAAGGCAGCCAACCCCGCAAACACCGTGGTGGCAAGCCAGCGAATGTCGCCACTGACTTCTGGCACGTTGAGGTCAAAATACAGCGGCAATGTAGCCGCAAAGAACAGAACAATCCATTGCGTCAACCGCTGGCTGAAGGGCAGGGGTACTGCCGGCATGACCGAGGCCGTTGGTTGGCTGTGGTTTCCCTTGGCCATACTTGAGGTGGCGACAGGGCGTACTGATACGGCGGCAGAAGCTTTAGGCATGGGTTGCAGCCTAGACTTAGCTGGCCGCCAACTCAATCGCGCTGCCTATGCCTGTGGCATACCTTGCCAAAACTGCCCGTGCGCCAACAGCCATACTTCCCGCCACGGCAGCAGGGTCATGGTTTCTTCCCAGTTAAGATCATCGAGTGTGCTGTAGATTAATTTGTAATCATCGGCCTGCAATGCCGCCACCCGCGAAGGCTTGGCCAAACTTGCCAAAAAGGTCGGTTCGGGGTTAAGCCGATGGCGGTTGTACCATTGGGCCAATTGCGCTCTAAGCGCCCCACGGCTTAAGGGGTGGAGCTCCGGCTCTAAAATAATCACCAGCCGGCCAATGGTCGGATGTTTGGCCATCGTGTTTGCCTTTCCTTACGGCGGCATAGAGGCCTTTAAGCTAAACTAAAACAACAGCTTTT
>JAIXXE010000166.1 GCA_027490875.1 Alphaproteobacteria bacterium | reverse complement strand
GGCACTTTAAATCGTTCGCGCAGGCTGTTGACGCGGCTTAGGTCAACTTCGTTATACGTGGTCAACATCGCGGCCGTGTTTTGGGCCTGTTTCAGGCGGCTGGCAATGGTCTTACGGATGCGGGTCATCGGGACTCTTTCAGAGTCTCCGACTGACAGCTGACGGTTGACATTTGGCATGGGCATTGCAGCTGGCGCCGTGGCAACAGGCATCGCGGGTATGGCCAAATCGGCCTTGGTCACGCGCCCATCCTTGCCGCTGCCGCTGGCGGGTGAGGCCCCCAGTTCGGCGGCCATCTTTTGTACCGCAGGGCCCGATTTTTCTAAATTACTGCTCGCCGTTGGCGCGGGCGTTGCGGCGGCTTTCAAGGCAGCAGCGCCTTCGGCAATCTCGGCCATCACCTGCCCCACCTTCACGGTAGCACCTTTCGGGGTCTGGATTTTCCCCATCACGCCCGCCGCAGGGGCGGTCACTTCCAGGTTAACCTTGTCGGTTTCCAGTTCGGCTACCAATTGGTCGGCGGCCACGGCATCGCCTTCCTTAACCAACCACTTGGCCACCGTGGCTTCGGCAATACTTTCGCCCATGGCGGGGGCTTTGATGAGGGTGGGCATGGTGATTATCCTACTTTTTTTGACTTTAATTCATAGTCCCAGCCGGGCTGCCATTTCCAACTGGCTGTAACCGCTTCAGTTATCGGAACTTGTTTTAAACTATGCTCTAAACCATACTGAGTAGCACGATGACCAATGACCATAATCTTATCACCATCTGAATGACGTTTTGCAATATCATTTAAAAATTGCATCATCCGAACACAGGTTTGTTCGTAGCTTTCTCCATTAGGAAAAGGATTTTTCACACGTTCTCCGCGCTGATTTTTTATTATGGTAGCCTCAACTTGTGTTAAATCACCATAGTCGCATTCTCTTAGGCGGGCATCGGTAAATATCGGAGTAAATGTTCCTGAAAATGCTATTGCTGCAGTTTTATAGGCACGTTGTAGGTCAGAACAATACACACCATCCAAATGCACCAACCGATAACGTTCACCTAACTCATGGCTCTGGCGAAGCCCTAATGGTGATAAATCCACATCATTATAGCCTGAGCTTATTTCAGCTTCATTATCAAACGTTGTAGAATGGGCTTCAAAAATAATTTTAATCATCGCTACAATCCTAAAAAATATTTAAATTGCTTTAACTTTATTTTCACCAAACACCATCGCAATCACCTCGGCCTGTTCGGCACTGTGGCGGCTGGTGGTGCCTACCGCAGGGCTGGCGCTGGCAGGGCGCCCGGCATAGTGCAGGTAACCCCATTGCGGCTGCCAGTATTCGCGCACATGGGCCCACGCACCCATGTTGCGGGGTTCTTCCTGCACCCACAGCACCTCCTTCGCCTTAAAGGGCTCCAACGCCTTGGCCAAGGCTTCAGCTGGCCAGGGGTAAAACTGCTCCAACCGAATCAGCGCCACGCTTGCCCCCGACTCCGATCGGGGGTCGGTGCGCATGTCCGCGCGCTTGGCCAGCAGGTCGTAGTAAACCTTCCCGCTGCACAGCACCACCTTTTTGGCCTGTTTCACCTCGGCCTCGGGCAGCACCGGCTGCCATGCGCCGCGCAACAGGTCGGAAAGCGGGCTCACCGCAGCAGGGTTACGCAGCAGGCTTTTCGGCGTCATCACCACCAGCGGCTTAAGCTCGGTCTGTTTGGCCTGATGACGCAGCAGATGAAAGATTTGCGCGGGCGTGGAAGGGTAACACACCCGCAGGTTCTGCTCGGCGCAGAGCTGCAAAAAGCGTTCCGGGCGGGCCAGCGAATGCTCGGGCCCCTGCCCTTCGTAACCGTGCGGCAACAGCAATGTTAAGTTGCTGCGCTGGCCCCATTTGGCTTCGGCCGAGGCAATGAACTGGTCAATCACCACCTGTGCCCCGTTGGCAAAGTCGCCAAACTGGGCTTCCCAAAGGGTTAACCCGCTGCTTTGCATGAGGCTGTAGCCATATTCAAAACCCAGCACGGCATTTTCCGACAGCGCCGAGTTGGCCACGTAAACCTGCCCACCCTTGCTGGCCAAGCCCTGCAACACGTCCCAGCGTTGATTGGTATCGGCGCAGGTCAGCACGCATTGGCGGTGGCTGAAGGTGCCGCGCTGCACGTCTTGGCCGGTTAGGCGCACCTTGTAGCCTTCCTGCGCCAACGTGCCGTAGGCAGCCACTTCGGCCGCGCCCCAGTTAAGGGGCCTATCGCCGCGCAGCATGGCCATGCGCTCATCGATGACCTTCTTCACCTTCTCATTATATACAAAATCGGTTGGCGGCTTGGCCCAAATCTCAGCCAACCGCTTGATGGCATTGGCCTCGGCCGTGGTGGTGGGCGCATTGGCCAAGGCCGCTCCCTGGCCCGCTTTAGGCTGATAACCCGCCTGTGCCTCCTTCAAGGCAGCCTCCAGCGCGTTGGTGTAGTCGGCTTCCAGCCGGTTGAGGGCCTCGGCGCTCACACCCGCTGCCAGTGCGAGGGGTTTGTAAACCTCGGCAGGCGTTGGGTGGGGCCGCACCAAGCTGTACAGGCTTGGTTGGGTAAAGGTCGGGTCATCGCCTTCGTTATGGCCCCAGCGGCGGTAACCAACCAAATCCAGCACGGCATCCTTGCCAAAGGCTTGGCGGTAGTCGTAAGCACAGCGCAGCGCCCGCCAGCAGGCTTCAGTATCATCGGCGTTGCAATGGAAAATGGGGACACCGAGGCTCTTGAACACATCGGTGCAATACGGCTGGCTGCCGGTACCCAAGGCATCGGTGGGGTCGGCCGTGAAGCCTACTTGGTTGTTCAGCACCAAATGCAACGTGCCGCCAACCGTGTAGGGCGCCAAGCCCATCAGGTTGTTGCACTCGGCCACGGTGCCTTGCCCGGCCACGGCGCTGTCGCCATGAATCAGCACCGATAGCGCCGCCTCGCCGGCTTCCTGCCGCGCACGGGTCACGCCCAGCACGCTGGGGTTTACGGCTTCAAGGTGGCTTGGGTTGAATAGCAACTGCAGGGTTATGGGCGCGCTGCCGTACTTGGCCTCATAAACCTTGCCCAAGTGGTACTTTACATCGCCACTGCTGGCTGCCCCTGCCACAGGTTTAAGGGTATCGGCAAAGCCCGCCAACATTTCGGCCAGCGGCTTGTGCATAACATTACAAAGCACATTCAGCCGCCCACGGTGGGCCATACCCAGCACCATGGCGGCCTTGGGTTGCGCGCTGTGCCAACTGGCCAGCTGATGCAGCAGCGGCACCACGCCATCATTGCCTTCCACGCTAAAGCGCTTCACCCCTACAAACTTTTTGTGCAGAAATTGCTCAAACGCATTGGCCTGAAAGAGCCCTTCATACAGGGCTTGCCGCGTGGCATTATCGGGGGTAACTGGGTTACCTTCCCACCATTGCTGCACCCACTGACGCTCGGCCGGTTCGCGTATAGCCCCCAGCTCCAGCCCCACACTGGCACCATACAGGGCTTGCCACTTGGCACGTTCAGGCCCCTCAAGTTCAGGCAGCGTGCGGGTATTGGGCTTTAACGGGTTAATCTGCGCGACCAAGTGCCCACGGGTGCGCCAGGCTTCGGCTATGCTGTCGGTACTCTGTTGGCCAGCAGTACTGGCAACGCCAACACCACCCCCTGCCCCTTCCCACCCTAAAAAGTAGGCCTGCCACTCGGGCCCTACGCTGGCTGGATTGGCTTTAAACTTGGCGTAATACTCTTCCACCAGCGGCAGGCTGGCTGGGTCGAACACAGGGGCGTTCGTGAGGGTCATGACATTCTTCTTTCTTGCACGCCGCAGCTTTGTACGCCTGCCCGTGCCTAAGAGCAACCCTTGCCAACGGGGAAATGCTCAAGTATACAGCCATTATCGCAACACAAGCCCCCAGGAGGATTCCATGGGCACCGATGACGTTTCCAAACCAAAACCAAAACCCGAAACCGAACTTTACTGCAGCTTCTGTGGTAAATCTCAGGAAGTCGTGAAAAAGCTTCTTGCTGGACCGTCAAGCTTTATCTGTGATGCGTGTGTGGTCCTTAGCGTGGAGGTTCTTTCTCTCAACCTCAAAGAAGCTGCAAACAGCGAGGGGGTTGTGACGCTCTCGCCGCAAGCAGATGAACCTCACCGAATCATCAGCGTTCGGCCTGGCGTTACGCTGGTGGTGACGCAAGAAGGGGCCAACTGCGATTTCCTGAAGACGCTTGCACATCGCATGAGTCCACTGAATTATCCTCTGGGCTAACGCAGGCCCAACCGTGCCAATACCGCCCCGACCGCCTCATCCGCGGTCGGGGCGGTAAGCATGATATCCGCCCCAAAGCTGTTCTTAAGCCAGGTATATTGCCGTTTGGCGTACTGGCGGTCAGCCTCCAGTGATTTTTGCGTCACCTCGGCCAGTGTGGGCACCCCCGTGCGGGCATGGGCCAGCCATAACGGTATTGCCAACCCCCCCAAGCCCGGCTCGGTACCGGTATAACCAGCCGCGGCCAACGCCTGCGCTTCGGCCACCACCCCACGGGCGAGGTTGGTCTGCTCCCAGCGCTGCCACAAGGCTTCGTGCACGGCGGCACGGGGTGGGTTAAGCCCCACCTTAAGCCAACGCCAAGGCAGATCTGGTAAATCTTGCTTACGTTTCCAGTCACTTAAAGGGGTTCCGGTCTGCCGAAACACAGTCAGCGCCCGCACCACCCGTTGGGTATCGGCAGGATGCAACAGGGCGGCCGATACGCTATCAACCTGTTGTAATTCTTGATAACGCACATCGGCAGGCAGCGCGGCGACTTCGGCCTCAAGCGCGGGGGTAGAGGCTGGAATCGGGCTCAATCCGCCCATCAAGGCCCTCAGATAAAACCCTGTGCCGCCCACCACAATCGGTGTTTGGCCGTTCTGAAAGGACTTCCCAATCGTTTCAATGGCATCTCTGGCATAGTCGGCCGCGCTGTAACGCTCGCGGGGGTCCTTCCACTCGTACAGGGCATGGGGAACGGCGGCGTAGTCGGCAGAGGTTGGGGCGGCATTAAGGATAGGAAAACCCTTATAAATCTGACGACTGTCGGCATTGATGATAAGCGGCTTGCTAAGAAATCCGGCCAAGGTCAGGGCCAGCGCACTCTTGCCGCTGGCCGTTGGCCCAAACAGAACTGGAACATAAGGGAGAGCTGGCATCGTTTTATGTTTAAAGTTTTTTTGACAATTTTGCCATACCCCCTTGCAGAATCATCCGGCGCGACTTATGTATGCACCATCAACCAAAAGGGGATTGCGTCATGCAACCAACCATTGCCGAGCACCTTAAAGCCCAAGTTGCTGATAATTCAGTAGTATCTAAATCATTGGCCGATGTGGCCGATGCGACTGTGGTACTAGGCGGCCGGATTGCCAACATGCCCATGACCGATATTGAGCCTGCGGCAGGCCCCGTTAACAGCTGTGCCCGCGAGACGTTGCGCATCCCTGCCCCCAAAGCTGGCACTGAAGTGGCCTATCTGGTGAATCCAGGCACCCGCGTGCAGCTGCAAGGCGTGGTGTTGGCCGAAACCACCCGCACCGAAGAAGGTGGCAACCTGATTATTGAAACGCCCAATGGTGCCAAAATCATTCTGCTGGATTACGTCAACAGCGCCGGTATCGAAGATTGCGAAGCCAGTCTGGTTGGCAGCCAGCGTGTCACGCAAGCTCTTAAACCCCGCATGGTCAACACTTTGGAAGACCGCCTGGCCGATATCGAACCAGCGGCAGGCCCGCTCAGCCCTACCCCTCTGGCCAACAGTGGTGGCGGGTTCTTGGTTCCAACCCTGCTGGCAGGGATTGGCACGGGCGTTGGTATTTTCAGCCGCGTGGGCGACCCATTCGGTGTTGATCGCAACCCCGATGGTATTCCCCCTAAAACCGACTTCTTTGAACCACCGAACGGCACCACCCCACCCGTAACCCCGCCCCTGCGTCCGGTGGATGCCGTTGACGACACCGCCACCACGCGCGAGTGCATCAGCCACCCCGGCAAGCCGGTCACCATCAACGTGCTGGCCAACGATACCGATCAGGACGG
>JAIXXE010000129.1 GCA_027490875.1 Alphaproteobacteria bacterium | reverse complement strand
CCCTGCAGGTTGCGGTGGAGCACGCCACGCAGATCGGGATTGAGCACACCCACCAGGTGGCGGTTGAGCACGCCCAGCAGGTTGGGGTTGATCTCGCCCCGCAGGTCGGGGTTGATCTCGCCCCGCAGGTTGGGGTGGAGCTCACCCCGCAGGGAGGAGTTGAGCACGCCCTGCAGGTTAGGGTTGAGCAAGCCCTGCAGGTTGGGGTTGATCTCGCCCTGCAGGTTGGGGTTGATCTCGCCCCGCAGGTTGGGGTTGAGCACACCCCGCAGGTTAGGGTGGGGCACGCCCCACAGGTTGGGGTGACGCCTACTGGCATCAAGGGTTGCGGAATGGCGAACTGTTGGCCTCAAGGGCTTAACGAGCGTGTGCGACATTATGGATTTCTCCCAAATGGCCCCGCGCCTGCGGGGCAGGGTTGAGGGGCCGCTCAGAGGATTCTGAAACGGTTTATAGAAGATAAATTGTCTGTATACTTTGCAAAGGCATGGCGTCAAGCGCAATTGTTACTTAAGGTGCGGGGTATGCGACGCTTTGCTCCCCTTCTTTTGGCTGGTCTGTTCCTCACCGGGTGCGGCTATAGCCCGCTGTATGCGCCGGCGGTGGCAGGGGCGGGGTTGGCACCGGTTCAGTTAGGGCCAGTGGCGATGACCAGTGTGGCGATTGAGCCCGGCCAGCGGTTGATTGCGCAGGAAGTTCGCCAACGGTTGGCCCAGAGTTACCCGGGTGCTGCAGGGGCAACACTGGCGGTCGAACTCACGGAAACGACCTCGGCCTTGGCGCTGGAGCGCACCGCCACCGTGCGGCGGGCCCAAATTATGGTGGCCGCCACCGTGCAGCTGCTGGGTGATGATGGTACGGTGCTGGAAACCATTCCGCTCAGCGCCAATGTGGCTTATAATGTTGAAAATAAACCGTTTTCTACGGAAAGTGGTAAGAGCTTTGCCCGCCAGATGGCGGCCCGCAATCTGGCCGATGCCATCGCGCGGCGGGTCGCCCTGTGGCAACGCACCGCCCCTCAACGCTAGGTTGTTACCATGGTTGCGCTGTATGCCGATAGGTTAGCCGGAGCCCTTAAAGGCCCGCTGCCGTTGGTGGTGCTGTTGTGGGGCGATGAAGCGGGGGCAATTCGGCAAGCCGCCCAGCAGGTGGCCGAGGCCGTGGCGGCCCAAACCGGGTTGGATTTGGCCGACCCGTTTGGCGTGGAGCGGCTCGGCCTGAGCGACCTGCTGGCCGAGCCAAGCCGCCTGACCGATGCCTGCCTGACCCTCTCCTTCACCAGCCCGCATAAGCTGGTGTGGGTGCGGGGGGTTTCGGGTACGGAACGGGCCGATGATATTACCCAATTAACCGAACAGGTTAAGGCGGCCTTGCAGCACCCGTTGCAGGGCGTGACCCTGCTGCTGCCGCTTTGTGGGCATCTGGATAAAAAGCACCCTTTGGTAAAGCTGGCGGAAGAGGGGGCGAGCAACCTCGCTGTGCGGTTTTTTACCGACACTGGGCGCAATCTTGAAGGCTTTTTGAAGGCCGAGCTGGCCAAGCAGGGCGTGCAGGCCGAGCCAGCCGCCCTGAGCGCCTTGGCGGCTGGGCTTGGGGCCGACCGTGAAGTGGCGCGCCGCGAAATTGAAAA
Source organism: Alphaproteobacteria bacterium (assembly GCA_027490875.1). GTDB lineage: Bacteria > Pseudomonadota > Alphaproteobacteria > UBA2136 > UBA6156 > JADCGN01. The sequence goes on along the minus strand of JAIXXE010000129.1, from coordinate 4,097 downwards.
GTTGGTGTGCTACGCCTACCCCGAAACGACCATTCGGGCCGCACATGTTACGGCCAGCCTGTGTGGCGCCACGCCTTATGGCGTGATGCTGGTGGCAGAGGCTGTTTTGGCGCAGAACCCTGTTAAGGTTGATATGCTGCTTGGCCAACTGCTGGAGCAGGGCGAAGACCTTAATGGAGTTTTTAGTATGATCTTGAATGACTTAAACAAGATTAAGCAAGCGCAGGCGATGCGGGCAGCGGGGGCCGATGACGACACGATTGCACGACAGTGCGGCAAGGGGCATCTGCCCATGGCGGTGAAGCACGCGTTTATGGCTGCTGTACAGCGTTACCCCGCTAACCGACTGAACCAAATGACCGAGCGCAGCCTGGAGGCCCTAACCTTGGCCCGCAGCGGCCTGCTGCCCAGCCAAACGGTGCTGGGGCGGGCTATTTTGGGCTGGAGCCTCTAAAAAGCTTAAGGGGGGGCCGTGCAGGCCCCCCGAGTTCGTTATGCCTTAGGGCTCATTGTTTAGCGGCACCTTCACCAGCCGAATTGTGTCACCTGCTCCCAAAAGGGTTAAGCCATGCGGCATGAGAACTTTCCGCAAGTTGACAAGGCAGATTTTGAACGTCGGTGTTGCAACACCCCACCTTGCGGCAACATCCTGCGCTACAACACCTTGGCGATAGGCCATCTCACTCGCCTGTACCTGTTCAAGCATAGCTTCCAAACGCTGCCTCCCGCGCGGCCCCGCAAATAGTAGTTTGGGAACCAGTGCTGCCGCCAAAGCCGGCCATGGTTCATCATGCTCGGTGCCAGGCGGTGTTGGGAATGGGGCAAATTTAAAGGGTGTAAGCTCGTACTTTCTGAACCTGGCCCGCTTTGTGGGTGAATGTCGAGAAGGTGTGGATGGGCTTGCAAGTTCCTCCGTTATGGACGTGAACCGTGTTGTAAATGCGGGTTGGGGCGGAGCGGGTGTTGCAGCAAACGTAGGCGCAAGCGGCTTTGCCGATTCTTGGCGAAGCCAAACGTTTATTTTTTGCGCTTGAAGAGCCGCCACCAACGCTTCCGGTGTCGCGCACAGTGTTGCCTGTGGGTGCTGAAGTTGGTCGAGTGGGTCGACCAGCAGATAGAGGGCAGGGCCCTGATATACGGCTAAGGCTTTGCGAATCTCCATGAGCTGCGCGGTGGCTTTAAGTACCACAGCATCGGGTTTATGGGTTTTTATTGCAAGGGCTAACCCCTGAAGGCTTGTTAGGCGAACCGGTTGGCTGCCAAAATTCAGTTCGGGGAATACCCCGTAGACGATGACCGGACCTTTGGCCATTGGTTTGCTCCGAAAAGGGTTGATACATCAGGCTATTTACAGGCTTAGTATACGCGTGCTTTGTTTTTTACAAGGGGTTTAAGCAACGCGCTCGGTATCTTCTCCTAAGGTTAAGCCCGTTAAGTGTTTACATGACTTGACTTAAACCGCATTAAACCCTACCTGCAGAGTATGGGATACACGGCAGCTTTAAGCGGGGAGTACGATGTCATCGTCGTGGGTGGCGGCCATGCCGGGGCCGAAGCCGCAGCCGCCAGCGCGCGGCTTGGTGCCCAGACACTGTTGCTGACCGGCAACATCGACACCATTGGCCAGATGAGCTGCAACCCCGCCATTGGTGGCCTGGCCAAGGGCCATCTGGTGCGCGAGATTGACGCCTTGGATGGCCTGATGGGGCGTATCACCGACCGCACAGGGCTGCAATTTCGGATGCTCAACGCCAGCAAAGGCCCAGCCGTACGCGGCCCCCGCGCCCAAAGCGACCGCAAACTCTACCGCGACGCCATTCAGGCCGAGCTGTTTGCCACACCCAACCTGCGCATCATGCAGGCAGAGGTAACGGATATTGAGCCGCAGGACGATGATGCGCAGACATTGTTGGTCCACTGCCATACCGGGTGGGTCTTCCGCGCCGGTGCCGTGGTGCTGACCACCGGAACCTTTCTGAAGGGTTTGCTGCATATTGGGAAGCAACAACTAAGCGGTGGCCGTGCGGGTGAACCCGCTGCGCATCGGCTGGCCGAACGTCTGGCGGTGCTAGGCTTTCGGTTAGGGCGTTTAAAGACTGGCACACCGCCGCGGCTGGACGCTCGCACAATTGATTTTGCCCAGCTGGAAGAACAGGCGGGCGAAGAGCCCAGGCCGCACTTCAGTTTTTTACCCCAGACTATGCCCGCTTACCAAATGCCTTGCTACATTACCCATACCAGCGCGGCCACCCATCAGTTGATTCGGGATAACCTGCACGAATCGCCAGTCTATGGTGGGCAGATTGAAGGGACGGGGCCACGCTACTGCCCGAGCATTGAAGATAAGGTTGTCCGATTTGCGGGAAAGGAAAGTCATCAGGTGTTCCTGGAGCCTGAAGGGTTTGAAAACCATGAGATTTACCCCAACGGAATTTCCACCTCGTTCCCCGTACACTTGCAGCAGGCGATTGTGAACAGCATTCCAGGGCTGGAGCGGGCGCAAATCTTACGGGCTGGCTATGCGATTGAGTATGACTATGTCGACCCCACCGAGCTGCGGCATACGCTGGAGACCAAGAAAATCCCGAATCTGTTCTTTGCCGGGCAGCTGAACGGCACCACGGGGTACGAAGAGGCTGCCGCGCAAGGGCTCATTGCTGGGCTTAATGCAGGGTTAAAGGTGGCCGGTAAAAAATCGTTGGTGTTATCGCGCAGCGAGGCCTACCTGGGGGTGCTGGTGGATGATTTGGTCACACGGGGAACCACCGAGCCCTACCGGATGTTTACCAGCCGTGCCGAATACCGCCTGTTACTGCGTGCCGACAACGCCGACTTGCGATTGACACAACGTGGAATTGACCTTGGGTGTGTGGGGGAGGATCGACGTGCTCATTTTTTAACCAAACAGCAGAATGTGGCTGTACTGATGGGTTGGGCCCACAACACCAAAGTACGGCCAGCCGACCCCCTGGGGCAGCTGGTTGCTCAGCAGGCAGGCGCCATGACAACACCGCTCACGGTGTTTGAAGTCTTAAAACGGCCGGGGATATCATTAGCGAGTGTAAAAACTCACTTACACAGTTTTCCTTTATTTAATAACGAAGTAGAAGAGCAGCTGATTGTTGAAGCCCATTATGATGGTTACTTGCAGCGCCAACAGATGGAAGCGGAACGTCTGCAAAGCGATGAGGCGATGGAAATCCCTGTGACGATAAATTACGCTACGATTCATGGCTTAAGTACCGAAGCTCGACAGAAGCTTGAAAAGATCCAGCCGGGCACATTGGCTGCCGCCAGCCAAATTTCAGGGGTCACGCCCGCAGCCTTGCATGTGCTGTGGATGCATTTACGGCGAAGCCAATCAGGATTAAGTCAGTAACAATTGACTGGTGGATAACTTAACCGTTCATCCCCACCACTTAATGTTTCATAAGTTTCATAAACACAAAAAATCATGGTTGTGCTTTGCGATAGCCTTAGTGAACTTGTCTTTGTAAATCAGAGATTTTGAGTGATTGGGGATAAGAGCTGGGGATAAAATCTGGAAGACGTGGGATAAGGGGTTACTTATCCCATTGGCCATGAGGAAGGGAATTGGGTTGTTGATTTATAGGGTGATAATCCCCATGGTTGATTGGGTGTAATAATACCCAAAGATATTAACTATGAACGATTTAAAAGGATATCCCCATGATTAAGGGCTCTTCCTTTGGTTAAGATTTTTTGTTAAACACGCTTATGACATCAGAGGGACTTAAGCATTACGCAGCACGACTGCGTGAATGGAACACCAAGATAAATCTGGTGAGCCCAGACACCTTAAAGGATCTTGAACAACGGCATTGGCTTGATTGCGCCCAGTTGATAGACTACCTGCCAACAGAGTCGGTGAACATTCTCGATTTAGGGACGGGGGCTGGATTGCCGGGTTTGGTTTTGGCGATACTTGCACCACAACATCGTTATACGTTGGTGGAGAGCGACAGCCGTAAGTGTGCCTTTCTTCATACCATCGTTCAGGATTTAAAGCTCCCACAGGTTGAAATATGTAATCAACGGGTTGAGAGCCTTAACCGGCATCATCAGTATGACGTGAT
>JAIXXE010000024.1 GCA_027490875.1 Alphaproteobacteria bacterium | reverse complement strand
TGGCTGGCCTGAAGACTTAAGGCAGGCAGAAAAAACCCTAACAGGTTCCCAAGGGTTGGAACGCCAGTGGGCTGAATGCCAGTAAGGACGGTAGGGGTTTGCATAGTCCTACTGTATAGAGGAAAATCTGGGCCGAGAAAAGAGCCAAGACAAGGGCCGTAACTCGGGTTGTTTAGCTTTCCAGTTCGCGCAGTCGGGCCAGCAGCAGGGTGAGCATTGCGACAGTCAGGTGGCGTTCTCGCAGCAGCTGGCGGGTGAGCAATTCGTAGCGGCCACAGCTGCGCCCGCAATGCTCCAGCCACTGGGCAACCGTGCGCTGCCCGCGCAGCAAATGAATGGTGAGCCGACGCTGGCGCTGAAACAGTTCCAGCACCAGCGACTGCACCGCCTGACGGGTGAAGCTGTCGGGTACCGGCATGGTGCGCACCTTGCCAACCAGTGCCGGCAGTTGCAACGCACGGCCCACTTGCAGGTGTACGGCCAGTACCTTGGCCAAAGGCAGCTTAAGCTTGCTGGCAACATCCACGGCATCGGGCACTGCCACCAAGGGCGAGAGTAGCGCCATCGGTTTGGCCAAGGTTAGGGGCAGGCCCAAGGCTTGCCACTCGGCCTGCCATGTCTGGATTTCGGGGCGGTCGCGCAGGGCCAATGGCAGCAGCGTTAAGGCCTCGCCCAGTGGTTCAAACAACGTGGCCCACCCCTGTGCCAGGTTTACGGGTTGGCCTTGCCGTAGCAGCCAATGGCCTAAAAAGGTCGCGACCAGTTTGAGGCGGCCATAGGCGGCTACCTGCGCGCTGGTACTTAGCGGCGTGGGGCTTTCTTGCAATTCATCCAAGTGTCGCCACAGTGTGGTCAGGCGTGCTACGCAGCAGGCCAAGGCCAACGCGCGGGTGGCGTCGGCAGCGCTGGCATCGTGGTCGGCCATCAGCCGTGGTACGGCCAGCAGCCCCAGTCGGTTCACAATCAGGTTGGCGAGCGTGGTGGCAACAATGTCCGCCGCCAAAGGGTGCGCGGCAATTTGCTTCGCGTAGGGCTGGTGCAACGCTTTGGGGAAGTACCAACGCAGCAGCGGTGCGGCCACGGGGCTACTGAGCAGTTCGGTATCTTGGCGCAGTTGGGTGCGTAACCATGCCTTGGTGGCGGCCATCAGGGCGGCCAGTTCGGGGCGCGTGTAGCGGCCCCCTTGCCGACCGAGCAAATCCTTGCGGGTGGGGAGGCAATCTAACGCCGCATCGGCAAAGCCTTGCCGGATGAGCAGCTCCTGCCAGCCCATCAGCTCGGCATGGTCATCGGGGCTGGTATCGGCTTCAAGGCTTACCAACAGGTTTTGCGCGCGATTATCTTGCAGCACCAAGCGGCAAACATCGTCGGTCAGGGTTTTTAATAACGCATCGCGGCGCGGTTTGGTTAATTGGCCTTGCTGCACGGTGGCGGCCAGCAGGATTTTTAAGTTCACTTCATGGTCGGAAGTATCCACACCGGCCGAGTTATCAAGCGCGTCGGTGTTAAGCTGTACCCCTCGTTTGGCCAGTTCCACACGGGCGCGGGGGGTCAGGCCCAAATTCCCGCCTTCACCAACTATGCGGGCGCGCAGCTGTTTGGCGTCGATGCGGGTGGTATCGTTGGCCTTATCCTGCGCGCTGGCATGGGCTTCGTCGGTGGCCTTAATGAAGGTACCGATGCCACCATTCCAGAGTAAATCCACCGGTGCGGCCAAAATAGCCTGAATCAGCGCATCGGGCGTAAGTTCCTTCGCCTTAATCCCAAGGGCGGATTGGGCTGCCGCCGAAAGGACGATGCTCTTGGCCGTGCGTGACCAGATTCCCCCACCCTTGCTCAGGGTTTTCGTGTTGTAACCATCCCACCCTAGGCCAGACTTAAAGCACCGCTGGCGCTCGGCGTAGCTGGGGGCTGGGCTGGGGGTTGGGTCGAGCATAATATGGCTGTGGTTAAAGGCCCCGATTAACTTGAGGTGAGGGCTCATCAGCAAGCCGTTGCCAAACACATCGCCCGCCATGTCGCCAATCCCCACCAACGTGAGAGGTCGCTTGGCCTGCGGCATCAGCCCCAAGGCCCCCGCATGATGCAGGACTGACAGCCACGCCCCACGGGCCGTAATGGCCAAGGCTTTATGGTCGTAGCCGGCGCTGCCGCCGCTGGCGAAGGCATCACCAAGCCAAAACCCGGGTTTGGGTAGGCCCCAGTAGTCGGCTGCCATGGCTTCGGCGTTGGCGAAGTTGGAATAGCTGGCGGTGCCCTTGTCGGCTGCAACCACCAGATAGGCATCGTCGCCATCGAGACACCGCACCTGTTGAGGGTGACGGGCTTTGCCGGCGGTATCTTGGGTATCGGTGACCGACAGCAGCGCCCGAATGTACCGGCGGTAGTTTCGCTCGGCCCACGCAGCTTGGGTGGTGCCTGCGGGTGCGGGGTTGCGCAGCAAAAATCCGCCCTTGGCGCCCACCGGCACAATAATGGTATTTTTGCGCATCTGGGCCAGCATCAGGCCTAGCACTTCGGTGCGGTAGTCGGCGGCGCGGTTGCTGTGGCGGATGCCACCCCGCGCAACCTTGCCGCCCCTGAGGTGCACCCCTTCCACATGCGGGTGATAGACAAAAATCTCGCGCCATGGTTGCGGGCCCGCCAAATCGCTCAGCAGCCCGGTATTAAGTTTCAGGGCGAGGGCTTCGCCAGCGCGGCGGCTCCAGAGATTGGTGCGCACACAGGCCAGCACCATCCCCAGCAAGGTGCGCCACAGCAGTTCTTCTTCGGCCGACGGCAGGGCGGCGATGTGTTGCTCAAGCTGCCCTTGCAGGGCCTTGGCCTGCGTGCGTTGGGCGGCGCTTTGGCGGGGCTGCAAACGGGCTTTGAAAATCGATAACAACGACTGAACCAGGGTTGGGTTGCCCCACAGCAGATGACGGCTGCGGCGCGGCCCAGCATTGCGGTTAAGCTGCTGCAAGGCTGCCACCAAGGCTCTTAGCAGCAGCAGGTCGTCGGGTGTGGCGCCAATCAGCAAGGCCAGACGGTTGAGGCTGTCTTGCTCGGCATCGGGGCTAAAGGCTGCGGCAAGGGTGGCTTGCAAGGCTTGCCGTTGGGCCGGCGTTGGTGTGTACCTTAAGGGCGTGGTGCGCAGGGTTTGCCAGTGCTGGGTGCCTTCGGTGCCCTCGGTGCTGCCAACCGCATAGAGCCCGCAGCCTTCCAGCAATAACACGGCGCGAACCAAGGGGATCGCCTGCTGGCTGCGGAACGTGACTTCCAGGCTGCCAGAAGGCCGATGGGTCAGGCTGATGGCAACAGGGCCAGTGGGGAGCAGGGGCAACATGCCCCTACGTTAGGCCAGTAACGGCGTTGGGTTCAACACCCTGTGCTTAAACTAGCGCCGTAGCAGCTTGATGGTATCGCTTTCAATATCGGCCGTGACCCGTGCGGCTGCCACATTGGCGCGGTACGCCGTGCTGGCTTGCAACAGCGTCACCACAGCGGAAGAAAGGTCGCCTTCAGGCGGCAGAACAGCTCCACGCACGGCATCTTCCACAGCGGGGACCACCGCGGCCCGGTCGGTATTTACCGCCACACTGTCGGCGGCCTGGGCATTCTGGGCGGTGGTGAAGGCGCGGTTAAGGTCTTCGCTGGCACGGGCTACACGGGTGGCCTCACGCTGCATACCTTGCAGGGCATTGCTTAAGGCACGGTTGGGGCCGTTGATGGGGGTGGTCATGGGGTTACCTCCTCGGGTTATTGCTGGCCGCGTGGCCGGCATTGTTGTTGGCTCTCTGATTTAATTTTGGGCAGAGAGCCGTAAGTTTGTCAACTGGTTAGGCTTCACGGTCTAGGCGTGAGCCTCGCCCTTCGGCCCGGGCTTCGCGCCGCTCGGCATAGCGGCTGCTGCGGTGGGTTTCCTTGGGCGGCTCGACGGGCGGCTTCTGTTTTTCTTCCCGCGCACGGCTGGCCGCACCGGCTTCATTCTGCGCGGCGAGAACTGCTGCCGGGTTGGCGGTAATGGCACTGGTGGTCATGGGCAAGGCCCTTTCTCTTCTCTCAAGACTGTATGGAGTAGGGCAATAATCGGGGGCTGACAGCGCCATTACTTTGATGTATATGTACTTTTCATGAACACATTGGTGCTGGAAACGACCTTGGGTGGCCTTAACATAGCGCTGCGAGATGCGCAGGGCCGCCTGTGGGGCCGCAGCAGCACCGCCATGCGCAGCAGCAGCCTGTTGCACGGCTTGCTGGCCGAGTTGCTGGCCGAGGCTGGGCTTCAGCCTGCCGCAATTGGCCTGTTGGCCGTCAGCATTGGCCCCGGCAGCTTTACCGGCGCGCGGGTGGCAGTGGCGGTGGCCGAGGCTTGGGGGCTGGCCCAGCCGCACTGCCAGTGCCTTGGCCTGCACACATTGATGCTGGTGGCCAAAGCGGTGATAGAACGCCCTTCGCCATTGCTTGAGCCATTGGCTGAAGGGTTTCGGGTATTAACCGACGCCGCTGGCGGCATGGTGTACAGCCAAGATTTTAACACGCTTGGGCAGGCCACCCGTACGGCCGATTGTGTGCCGTTGGCTGAAGGGCTGGCCACTTCGCTGCCAATCGTGGCGGCCGCGTTGCCGTTGGTTGAGGTGGCGGTGCATCTGGATGGACTTACGCCGACGGCCCTGTTGGCGGCGGTGGATGACCCCTCCTGCCACGCCCCCGTGGCGGCGGTGTACTTAAAGCCCTTGGCCTACCGCGAACGGCAACCCGCTTAAATGATTACGGTTGAGACGCTCTCGGCTCTGCCAGCGGGGTGGGATGACCCTGTACTGAACGCCGCGCAGGCCAAGGCCTTGCTGGCGCAATCAGGCTTCTTCCTGTTGGTGGCGCAGGGTGGGGGGCACTTGCTGGGTTCTGCCGCACCGGCGGGGCGGGCGGATATTGTCACGCTCTACGTGCCCACGGCGCTGCGGCGGCAGGGGCGGGCGCAGGCGTTGCTTGGGGCCTTTATTGTTCAGGCTCAGGCAGTTGGCGCGGCGGGGTTAACCCTCGAAGTTCGTGCTGATAACGCCAGCGCGTTGGCCCTTTACAGCGCGGCGGGGCTACGGGTGGTGCATCGGCGGTTGGGGTATTACGGAGGCGTGGACGCTTGCGTGATGGAACTTGTTTTTTCATGATACTTACAGTACGAGTAGTTTAGTTTTTTACTTGGCAGGAGGCCTGAATGTTTCACCCCCAAACAACGGGGCAGATACTGTCTGCCCTTTCGCTAACCAAACCCTCGGTGGCTGAGATCTCGAAAGTAACCGGACGATCTCGCGCAGCGTTGTATCAACTCATTCACAAGGATGGAGACTTACGGAATCTTTGTCTCACCTTTGATCAGTGGCAAGCTCTGATTCTTCTGCTTGACGAGAAGTTGAAGCTTCATTTGAACACCGACACCTTGGCTCTGATCGACCAAGTGCGTGATCCCAAAGAGACCTCTAACCCCCCTGCTTAGGCAGGGGGATGCTTGCTATTTGAGGTAATTCTAAGTAAAGCCGCTGTATGCCTATCCGGATTGCCCATGCTGTGACCGACGCCCACGCGCCTTCGGCCAAGCGGCTGTTTGTGAAAAGCTACGGCTGCCAGATGAATGTGTACGACGGCCTGCGCTTGGCCGACCTGATGAAGCCGCTTGGCTACGGCTTGGTGGATGAACCCGCGGGTGCAGACCTTATTGTGCTGAACACCTGCCATATTCGGGAAAAGGCCGACGACAAACTCTTTTCCGACCTCGGCCGCCTTAAACGCGTCGCCCCGCAGGCGATTCTGGCCGTTGGGGGGTGCACGGGGCAGGCGCTGGGTGCCAAGATATTCTCTCAGGAACCCGCTGTGAAGATTGTGTTTGGCCCCCAGACCATCCAGCGGCTGCCAACCCTGCTGGAAAAGGCCTTGTTGGGCCAACGGGCGATTGATACCGACTTCCCCGAGCTGGAAAAGTTCGACCACCTGCCCACGCCCGGGGCCTACGGCGCCAGCGCGTTCGTGACCATTCAGGAAGGCTGCGATAAGTTTTGCACCTACTGCGTGGTGCCCTACACCCGCGGGGCCGAGATTTCTCGCCCGTTTGAGGATATTCTTGCCGAAGTAAGCGCGTTGGCCGCCCAAGGGGTGAAGGAGATTACTCTGCTGGGCCAGAACGTGAAT
>JAIXXE010000057.1 GCA_027490875.1 Alphaproteobacteria bacterium | reverse complement strand
TGCTCACCCTGCAGCAGCTGGCACATAAGGGCATCGCAGAACTCTTCGACTTGCAGCGTAAGGCAATCGCAGCCGCGCTGGCAGCCCAAGCCTAGTTCATTTTTCCTGATTTGAATAAGCATTTACTTTTAAGGACATGTGTCGTTTTCATGTCACTATGCAGCAACAATACAGCATTTCACATGTTTCATGGCTTGACTCGGATTAATGTAAACTAAACCTAGGAAACTTGATATGAAGACACTGCTCATCGCAACCCATAATCCTGGAAAACTAAAAGACTTTCATAATCTTATAGGTTTAACAAATTGGACACTAACTTCGGCGGCTATCGAGGGCCTCACGCTGCCCCTAGAACCTGACCGGACGATGGGCGCAACACTGGAAAGCAACGCAACGTTGAAGGCTGAAAGCTTAACCGGGCGGTGGGATGGGTGGGTCATGGCTGATGACTCGGGACTGTTTGTGGATGCCCTGCCAAACGAGCTTGGCGTTGATACTGCGCTTTATGGTGGGCCGGATCGCCTGCTGCAAGCCCTAGAAGGTACAAGCACCAGAGAGGCTGCCTTTGGCTGTGTGCTTGCTTTGGCCAAAAGTGGTTGTAAATCTTTGATTTTCATAGGCAACGACCGCGGACACATTGCCGCTGAACGTCGTGGTAGGTCAGGCTTTGGCTACGATTCTGTTTTTGTTGGGGAAGGGCAGGTTAAAACCAATGCAGAACGGCTTGATGCAGGGGAGGCTTATTTGGCCGTTAAACGGCATCGCGCCGTAGCAGTCGGCCAACTGATAGATTACTTACAAACCAATGCTTAAGCCTAGCTCAGATTGGTTTAAGGGTAGCGCCGGAGCCCCCTTGCATCTCTATGTCCATTGGCCCTGGTGCGTCAAGAAATGCCCCTACTGCGATTTTAACAGCCATGCCCTGCCGAGCGGCGGCTTAAGTGTCCAGCAGCGTAACAGCTACTGGCAGGCTGTGTTTGCAGATATCGCTGCATGGCGCGACGTGTTGCCGCCCTCCCGACCTATTGCCAGCATCTTCCTAGGGGGAGGGACACCAAGCCTGATTACACCCACCGAGCTTGAACAGCTTTTCAAAGAACTTCAAACACTTGGGCCATGGATGGACACGACAGAGATAACCCTGGAGTGTAACCCGTTCAGCCTTGCTGAGGACTATGGACGAGCTTACTTTAATACAATGAGGGCCTTAGGCGTTAATCGGGTCAGCATTGGGGTGCAAGGATTACGCGATGACTGGTTGCAATTTCTGGGTAGGTTGCATCATGCGCAAGGGGCCCTGGCAGCGCTTGATGCAGCGCAGAAGGTCTTTCAACGGGTTAATGCCGATGTCATCTATGGCCTGCCGGGTCAGGCCTTATCAGAATATGTTAAGTTACTGGAAACGCTTGCATCACGTGGGTTAAGCCATATCGCCGCTTACCAGCTGACTATTGAGCGCAATACCGCCTTTTGGGGGCAGGTAGGGCGGGGGGAGTGGACGCCTGTAACCTGTGATGTTGAAGCAGACTTTTTTGAAGCAACGCAATCCACGCTTACCGCCCTTGGCTATGAGAACTATGAGATTTCCAACTTCGCCAAGGCAGGTGAAGCCTGCCGCCATAACCTAGGGGTGTGGCGTGGCGAAGATTACCTAGGGCTCGGGGCAGGGGGGCACGGACGCCTGACACTCGCGGGCGGGGAGCGCCTGACGACCGCGACACGGAAAGTCCCGACTGCCTACGTTGAGCATGCGCAGGGGGGGTGGGAGCGTTTTGCAACTCTAAAACGGCTAAATACCGCCGAAACGTTGCAGGAGGCGATTTTCACAGGTTTAAGACTGGCCGAGGGGGTGGATATCGGAACGCTACAAAAAACCCATTCTGATAAAGCGTGGGGTGAAGCTCTCTGCCTGGAAACACTAGGGCATCTGGAAGCCCAACAGTTGCTTAAAAGAGTGGTAATTGGGTCTCAAGAACGCATGCAACTCACTTCGGCGGGCTGGAGTCGACTCGACTTGATTCAGGAGCGCCTGCTGCGACCCCTGAGGCCGGCTGGGGTTCAAGTGAAACTCTTGCATGCACAAGATTAGAGCAGATGCAGAGTTGACACACATCAAGTTACTACTTTTATTAACTTTTAAGATTTTTTGATCTTTTTTTGTTTAAAAACTACGCATTGCTGCGCTGCACAATAGAGTTATTTGCCATCTCTATGAAATATTGATAAATATCTATAGGTCATCGCTTACTTACTATTTTCTCTTATTATTATCAATGCTTAACTTCTGACAGTACATGCAATGAAACATTGAAAGCTTCCCAAACATCGGGATTGACGCTGTGATGCTTGCTAAAACCACCCTTCTGAGAGGAGCCAAACGAGCCAGAACAACACTTGACAGCCCATCCCAACAACGTTCCTACGCGTCACATTAAAGTGTGTAAATGGCTGGTGAAAGCTGTGAATCTTTTGTGAGAGGGGGTGGAGCCTTGCGACCAAGGCCTGCTTAAAATATCAGCAAATCATTGCAAGTTTCACAGAAACTTTAAGAAAGCGTTTCACATAGTTTCATAAAGGACAAGTTGCTAAGACAGTCATGATGGGAAGGGGCCCTGAACCTTACGGAAGGGTGTCGGGAGTGAGGCATAGAGCGCCAAATCACCTTTACGGCATTGCAGAGGCTGTTCTATGGTTAAGCCCATGAGCCAGACACACCCACATCAAAACACACTCAAAATGCGTATAATGCCTTCTATGCTTGCGCTGTTGGCCAGCACTGCCTTGCTGGCAGCCTGCAGCACAATGGAGGTTAAACAGGCCGAAATTAACCCTACCGATGAAATCAAAGGGCCTGGGCTCTTTAGTGGGGAGAGCGGTAATATTTTGGAAGGTTTTAAAAGTAAGGGCAAGGATAACGAAACCGCCAGCGCAAGCTTAGGGGTTAATACCTACCTGTGGCGCGCCAGCTTGGAAACCCTCAGTTTTATGCCTATTAAAACGGCGGATAGTGCGGGTGGCGTGATTGCGACCGATTGGTCGGCCAACCCCACCAATGCCAACGAACGCGTACGCGCCAACGTGCTGATTTTGGGCAAGAGGCTTCAGGCCAGTGCGTTGCAGGTCACGTTGTTCAAGCAAACCAAGGGTAAGGGCGATACGTGGGCGGATACCCCTCGCGACGAGGCGAGTGCCCGGGCGCTGGAAGATACCATCCTGACCCAAGCCCGCGCCCTGCGGATCCGGGAACAGGCGGCTCAGTAAACCATTTTTCACCATCAAGGCTTGCCAAAGTGTAAGGCAGGCGTTGACAAAGGCAGGTGGCTTATGCAATTTGCCGCCCACGGTGCGTGCCCTAGGCCCACCGTAAACGGTTGGGGAGTCGCCAAGCGGTAAGGCAGCTGGTTTTGGTCCAGCCATTCGAGGGTTCGATCCCTTCCTCCCCAGCCAAGTTTTTTCTGATTCGAATAAGCTACCTTTTACAGGTTATTTTTTCGGCCATTTCCCAGAATATCGGGGGGAGACAACGCTTTTTTCCCTTGTTTTTCCGCATTTTTCCCGTAAAGTTACGCCTTATGAATACAGCAATCGCCCCCAAGTATACCCCAGCCCAAATCGAAGCCAAATGGCAGGAGGCTTGGTTTAAAACCAATGTTTTCAAGGCCGAGGTCGGCGGGGAGAAGCCCAAGTACTATGTCCTGGAAATGCTGCCCTATCCTTCTGGGCAATTGCACATGGGGCATGTGCGGAACTACACGCTGGGCGACGTCCTGGCCCGTTACAAACGCGCGCGCGGCTTTAACGTGATGCACCCGATGGGCTGGGATGCCTTTGGCCTACCCGCTGAAAACGCCGCCATGAAGCGTAAAACGCACCCCGCCAGCTGGACGATGGGGAACATTGCTGAAATGAAGAAAACCATGCAGCAGTTCGGCTGGAGCTACGACTGGAGCAAGGAAGTGACCAGCTGCCTGCCGAGTTACTACGGCCCCCAGCAAGCCTTGTTTTTGGATATGTTTAGCAAAGGGCTGGTGTACCGCGGGGAAGCGCTGGTGAACTGGGACCCCATCGACCAGACCGTGTTGGCCAACGAGCAGGTGGTGGATGGCAAGGGCTGGCGCAGCGGCGCGCCCGTTGAACGCCGCAAGATGCCCCAGTGGTGCTTGGCAATTACCAAGTATGCCGACCAGCTGC
>JAIXXE010000005.1 GCA_027490875.1 Alphaproteobacteria bacterium | reverse complement strand
AGCCGCAGAAGGCGCAACAGCAGGCCGCTCGTGCCTGGGTCATACGCGTGCACTTCCCAGCCCTGCGCCGGCTGGAAGCCTTAGGCGCCCCTGTGGCCAGCGGCACCACCAGCGCCACCGCGCCCGCCCATTACCACCCTGGCCGCAGCGGTACTTTTAGTATCGGCCCCTTTACCTTGGCGCACTTTGGCGAGCTTCACCCCCAGCATCGTACCACGCTTACACTGCCCAACCACGCGGGGCCACTGGCCGTGTTTGAAGTGTACCTCGAGCCACTGTTAAAGCTGCAAAGCAAGGCGCGGCCATGGCAAGCCCAGACCTTCCCGCCCGTCAAGCGCGATCTCAGCCTCATTCTGCCCGCGACCACCGCCGCTGCCGCCGTGCTGGCAACCATGACCAAGGCAACCCGTACGCTGCCCTATGCCACAACGCTGAACGTAGAAGTCTTCGACCGCTACGAAGGCCCCCAAGTACCAGCCGGCCACATGGCTTTGGGACTGGCACTCACGCTGCAAAGCCCCGAAAAGACCCTGACCGAAGCCGATGTTCAGCACATCCTAACCCCGCTGCTGGCAAGCATCGAGCAGACCCACAACGCCACGGTGCGGCAGTAAGCATCTGCTTGGAGGGTGCGCAGGCCACCCGTGCCGACGTAGCTCAACTGAAGAGTTGCGTTACGCACCTCTGGTACGAGGCGGCGCGCGCCGCTCTCCCAGCCTTGACCGAGCAACATGAATGCTTTAGGGCTATCCCTCAAGTGCCGACGTAGCTCAGCTGGTAGAGCGGCGCATTCGTAATGCGTAGGTCGATGGTTCGAATCCGTTCGTCGGCACCATAGATTCTTATTCTTTGCTTTTTTTTCGCGGTTAAAACACAAGAACTTTGCTTAGTTGGACAACAATAACCATTGCAGTTTTTGCTAAACAATTGTAGCAATGTATTCGGAAAACCCCACGGGTGTTATCTCACATCACGGGGAAATTGAGGGAGCTTTTACGATGCGTTGGGGTTGGATTCTGGTGGGTTTGGTGGTGGCAGCAGCGTTGGGGGGCCTTTGGTACTTTAACCGCATCCAGTGGGGCCCACGCGGGCCGATGGGTGCCTTACCGGTGGTGGTTGCACCGCTGGAAGCCTCAACCTTTAACCCCCACTATACCCAAAGCGGGCGGCTTAGCCCCAAAGCGGAAGCCGAAATCCGCCCTGCGGTCGCGGGCATCGTAAGCAAGATCCACTTCACCGAAGGGCAATTGGTCGAAGCGGGAGACGTGCTCTTCACGCTCGATATTCGGGCCTATGGTGCCGCCAACCAGCAGGCTGCAGCGCAGTTTACCCAAGCCAAAGCCGCCTACGAACGCGGGCAGGCACTGCGCACCCAAGACGCCATCTCGCAGGCCGATTTGGAAGCCCGCCGCGCCGCCTATCTGGCCGCCGCTGCAGGCAGCCGCGACGCAGGGGTGGTTGGCACCTCGGCCGTCATAAAAACCCCCATCGCTGGGCGCGTGGGGCGCGCCGAGGCAACACTGGGGGCGGTGGTAGGCCCGCAAAGTGGTATGCCGTTAACCACCGTGCAGCAGCTCGACCCCCTCTATGTCGATTTTGACATCGACGAGCAAACCTACTTACAGTTGGTGGAACGGGGCCAGACCAGCCTGCGCGGCATTCCGGTTGCGGTTGGCCTGGCCAGCGATGGTACCGACTTCCCCCTCAATGCTACCCTAACCGGGCTGGATAACCGCCTAAGCGAAGGCACCGGAACCCTAAGCCTCCGGGCCACGCTGCCAAATCCTTCAGGGACACTCATTTCTGGGCTTTTTGCGCGCGTGAAGCTATCGCTACCCCAGCCACAAACAGCACTGTTGGTGAACGATGCTGCGCTCGGTACCGACCAAACCTTACGCTTTCTCTATAAAATTAACGCCAGCGAACAGCCCGAACGGGTTGTTGTAACCGTAGGCTCTATGGTGAACGGCCTGCGTGCCATTACCAGTGACGCACTGAAAGCGGGCGACCGCGTGATTGTGAATGGCCTGATGCGCATCCGTCCGGGCATGGAGGTTACCCCTGTGCCGGGCGACATGCGCACCCTGCAACCGCTGGCGCCGCCGCCCCCCCCTGCCGCAGCGGGTGCCGGAGCTTAAACCCCCATGAATCTGTCGCGCTTTTTCATTAACCGCCCCATCTTTGCAGGGGTACTTTCCATCGGGGTTTTCCTGATGGGGCTGATTGCCTTGCCGCTGTTGCCCATTTCGGAGTATCCCAATGTGGTACCCCCCACCATTCAGGTGCGTGGGGCCTTCCCCGGCGCAACCCCTAAGGTGATTGCCGACACAGTGGCAACGCCGCTGGAAGAGCAGATTTCTGGCGTGGAAAACATGCTGTACATCAGCAGCCAAGCAACCACCGATGGCGCCTTTAGCGTGAATGTAACTTTCAAGCTCGGCACCGATGAAAACCTGGCCCAGCAGCTGGTGCAAAACCGTGTGAATCAGGCCCTGCCGCGTCTGCCCGACTTGGTACGGCAACTTGGGGTTGCCACCACCAAAGGCGGCGGTGAGCTGACCATGGTGGTGCACCTCTTTTCACCCAACAACGCCTACGATACCACCTACCTGCGCAACTATGCGGTGTTAAATATCCGCGACCGCTTGGCCCGCATTGAAGGGGTTGGCAACGTCTCGCAGTTTGGCGGCGGCGACTACGCCATGCGGCTGTGGCTTAATCCGGGCAAACTGGCGGCCCGCAACCTCACCGTAACCGATGTCATCGCTGCGGTACGCGAACAGAACATTCAAGTTGCCGCCGGTACGCTTAACAGCCAACCCGCCTTGGCCCGTGGCCCCGACGGCGAGGGTGCCTTCGAGCTACCCATTACCGCCCGTGGGCGGCTTAGCACCACCGACGATTTTAACAACATCATCATTCGCGCCGCAGCCGATGGCAGCGTGGTGCGCTTGGGCGATATTGCCCGCGTTGAACTCGGCGCAAACACCTACAGCGTCCGCAGCCTGCTCAACAACCAGCCGGCGGCAGCGATTGCAGTCTTTCAGGCCCCCAATTCCAATGCGCTGAATATTTCCAGCCAAGTCCGCACCGCGATGGCCGAAATGAGCAAAGGCTTCCCGCCCGGTATGGAGTATAGCGTTATCTACGACCCCACCCAGTTCGTGCGGACAGGGATTGAAAAGGTACAGGCAACCCTGCTGGAGGCTGTGCTGTTGGTGGTGCTGGTGGTCATCATCTTCCTGCAGACCTGGCGCGCCAGTATCATCCCGCTGCTGGCGGTACCAGTCAGCATTGTGGGGACTTTTGCGGTGATGCACCTGTTTGGGTTTTCAATCAACAACCTCACGCTCTTTGGGTTGGTGCTGGCCATCGGGATTGTCGTAGACGATGCCATTGTGGTGGTGGAAAATGTGCAGCGGAACATCCAAAACGGCCTAAGCCCGCACGATGCCACCGTGGTGGCGATGCGCGAGGTAACCGGGCCAATCATTGCCACCAGTTTGGTGCTGTGCGCCGTGTTCATTCCGCTGGCGTTCATTGCGGGGCTAACGGGGCAATTCTATCAGCAGTTTGCCCTCACCATTGCGATTTCCACCATCATTTCCACGTTTAATTCGCTCACGCTCAGCCCCGCACTGGCCGCGCTGTTGTTACAGCCGCAAGGCGCCCCAAAGGATTGGCTTACGCGCGCGATGGATAAACTCTTGGGTGGCTTCTTTGCTTGGTTTAACCGCCGCTTTGAACGCGCCAGCACCGGCTATGTGCGCAATGTGGAAGGGGTGCTACGCCGTAAGGGGCTGGGCATGGGGGCTTACGCAGGGTTCATAGGCCTTGGCGCGCTGTTTTTACACCTGCTGCCGACTGGCTATATTCCAACCCAAGATAAACAGTACTTGGTGGCCTTTACGCAGCTCCCTCCCGGCAGCAGCCTAGAGCGCACCCAAACGGTGATTGAAACCATGAGCAAGCTGGCGCTGGAGCAACCCGGCGTAGCCAACGCCATCGCCTTTCCGGGGCTCTCCATTGCTGGCTTTTCCAGCAGCCCCAACGCCGGAATTGTGTTCATTGGGCTGAAGCCGTTTGAAGAACGTACCAGCATGAGTGAATACGGCCCCGCCATAGCCGGTCAGCTGATGGGCAAGTTAAATGGCGCCTTGCCCAACGGGTTTATTGGGGTGTTTCCACCACCACCCGTCAGTGGTTTGGGCACCATCGGCGGCTTTAAATTGCAGCTGCAAGACAAAGCCGACCTTGGCGACAAGGCGCTTTACGATGCCGTACAGAGCGTGATTGCCAAGGCCGCACAAGCGCCGGAAGTAACCGGCCTATTCAGCAGCTTTGAGGTCAACGTGCCGCAGTTGTTTGCCGACCTTGACCGCACCAAAACCAAGCAGCTGGGCGTGGAAGTGACAGATGTCTTTGCCGTGATGCAAATTGCCTTGGGTAGCCTGTACATCAACGATTTTAACAAGTTCGGGCGAACCTATCAGGTCATCGCGCAGGCCGACGCCGCCTACCGCAACAAGGTGAACGACGTGCTGGAGCTTAAAGTGCGCAGCCGCACCACAGGTGAACTCATTCCGTTGGGCAGCCTGATGACCCTTGAACCCAGCGCCGGCCCCGACCGCGCCACGCGCTATAACCTATTTCGGTCGGCCGACCTTAATATAAGCCCTGCACCGGGCTATTCGGTGGGGCAAGCCCAGGCCGCGATGGAGCGAATTCTGGCCGAAGCCCTGCCACCCGGCATCGGCTACGAATATACCGACCTCGCCTACCAACAGCAGTTGGCCGGGAATACCGAGCTACTCATCTTTGCCCTGTGCCTGTTGCTGGTATTTTTGGTACTGGCGGCTCAGTACGAAAGCCTCACCCTGCCGTTGGCGATTATCATGATTAGCCCCGTGGCGGTGATGTGCGGCCTGTTCGGGGTGTACATTGTGAACGGCGAAAACAACGTGTTTACGCAAATTGGGTTGATTGTACTGGTGGGGCTGGCGTGTAAAAATGCCATCCTGATTGTGGAGTTTGCGCGCGAGCTGGAAATGCTTGGTCGCAGCACCGTGCAGGCCGCACTGGAAGCCTGCCGCCTGCGGTTGCGCCCGATTTTGATGACCAGCTTTGCCTTCATTATGGGAGTCTTGCCGTTGGTGATTTCTTCCGGCGCTGGCGCCGAAATGCGCCGCGCGATTGGCGTAACCGTGTTCAGCGGTATGATTGGCATTACCTTACTAGGCCTGTTCCTGACTCCGCTGTTCTATGTTCTATTGCGGCGATTAACGGGCAACAAGCCCTTGGGGCACCCTGCCGATACGTTTGATGCCGACGCCATCGGTGCCTTTGGTGAAGCCGAGAGCAAACCAAAGCAGGGGAAGCGTCATGCCTAAAGTTAAAGGGTTAGCCTTAGGCCTCATGTCAGGGCCAGTTTTGATGCCAATGGCATGGGTCGCTTCGCTGGTGGCAGTGGCCGGATTGCTGGGCGGCTGCAATCTGCTCAGCCCACGCTTAAAAGTCGATGAGCTTACCCCCGCGCTCGCCAACCCTGCCCCCACGCTTCCAAACCTCCCCAAAGTGGATACTACAGCGGTGGCAAAGTTGGCGGGTATAATGCCCGCACCCATTCCAAACGACTTAGGCCAATGGGTTGAAGTAACGGGGTTGCCGCCCACCGGCCGTTACGATGCCGCCACCAGCACCACATGGGCCACGGGCCTTGGCTTTACCGGGCTTGTGCCACTGCTGGAGCAAGCGCTTCAACAAAACCCCTCGTTGGCTGCGGCCCAAGCACGGCTTAAGCAAGCCGAAGCCCAGCAACGCGGTGCTTTGGCCAATCTGTTCCCTACCTTGGGGCTGAATGC
The DNA here is from genome assembly GCA_027490875.1 of Alphaproteobacteria bacterium. Taxonomy (GTDB): domain Bacteria; phylum Pseudomonadota; class Alphaproteobacteria; order UBA2136; family UBA6156; genus JADCGN01. The sequence goes on along the minus strand of JAIXXE010000005.1, from coordinate 9,519 downwards.
CAGTGCCCAACGCAGTCGCCAAGCACCGGGCCAAATGGGCCCACAGGCCAAAGCCAATCAGGAAAATCGCTTCAACGCCGGGGCTTCTGCCAGCTGGCCGATCGACTTCTTTGGCCGTACCTTCAGTGGCCTCAAGGTTGCTGCCGGGCTGGCCGCAAGCAGCCGCGCCCAATTCACCAGTACACGGCTAGAATTACAACAGGCCGTAGCCCAAACCTACTTTGCCCTGCTGGCGGCCACCGTGGCCGAGCGCAGCTGGCAGACTGCCATTATCGCGGCCGAAGAACAGAACCGCCTGACCCAAATCCGCTACGCTGCGGGCGACCTTAGCCTCACACAAGCACAAACCACCTTTGCCACCTGGCAAGGTTTGCGGGTGCAGGCTATCGATATAGCCCGGCAACGCCTGGCACTGGAAAATCGGCTTAACGCGCTGCTGGGGCAGACCCCACAGACTCTCACCATCGCCGAAGCCGACCTGACAGCCTTACAAAGCCCAGCCCTGACTTGGCCCGCCGAGCTTTCGGCCACGGTGGTGCTGCAACGGCCTGATGTACAGGCCGCCGTGGCCCGCCTGCAGGCTGCCAACGCAGGGATTGGCTTGGCCCGCGCCGCCTTTTTGCCCAATATTAGCTTGGTCGCCAATGGTGGTTTTAACACCACCGATGTCGATAAGCTGTTTAACTGGGGCCAGAATACCTGGTCGATCGGGCCTGTCCTCACGCTCCCCATCTTTCAAGGGGGGGGGCTGATTGCCAACCTGCAGCGCAGCTGGGGTGTTTACGATGAAGCCGTCGCCAACTACCGCGGTACGGTGCTAGGCGCCTATCAGGAATTGGCCGATGACTTTGCCACCGCCAGCGCCGCGCAGCAAATAGCGGCCAGCAGCGCCGCCGCCGCCAACGCTATGGCCCGCGCCGAAACCGCCCAAGGCCAACGTTACCAGGCAGGCGATCTCGCCAAGGCTGATTGGTTGGGGGCGCAAATACTCGCCGCACAAGCCAAAGTTTCGCAGGCGCAGGCACAAGCTGCCAACCATGCCGCCGCCGTGGCCGTGCTGATGGCCTTAGGCGGTCGCTGGGGCTCACAAGAAGAACCCACCCAACCCTAAGCCACTCCCAAATTAAAAACCGCCCCTCAGGGCGGTTTTTATTGAAGAGCCTGGAGGGCCTAAGCCCCCCTGCTCATCGTTACTTCGCAGACTTCACTTGGTTCACCACCACTTTGAAAGCATCGCTTTCAAAGGCGGCCAAGTGGGCCAGCACCTTGCGGTCGATGGCAATGTTGGCCAGCTTGCAGCCGTGAATAAAGGTGCTGTAGGTCAGCCCTTCAAGGCGCACGGCGGCGTTGATGCGTTGAATCCAGAGGCTCTTGAAGTCACGCTTTTTGGCACGACGGTCGCGGTACTGGTATTGCAGGGCCTTTTCAACCTTTTCAATCGCTACCCGAAAGCAGGTTGAGGCACGGCCGCGGTAGCCCTTGGCCATCGCGAGGATTTTTTTGTGGCGGCGGCGGTTACCGGCACCGTAGGAAGCACGGGTCATGGTCTGTTTCTCCCGTTATGACTTGGTTTCAGCAGCGGCGGCTGCAGCGGCAGCAGTGCGCTTGGCCAGCTGGTTGGCAATGTACTTAGAACGCTTACGCTTGGCGCCCAAGGCTGGTACCAGCTTGTTCACTTGCTCGTAGTTGCTGTCGTGTACGTAGGTGGTACCTTGGCTTAACCGGGCCTTTTGCCCACGCTTGGCCAAAAAGTGGCCGTGCGCACCCTTGGAACGGACGATTTTCCCGTTCGCAGTAGCCTTACGAAAACGCTTGGCAGCGGCTTTACGGGTCTTGAGTTTAAATCCAGCCATCGCTGTAAACCCTTCAACTTGTTACGATTCCCCCCAATGGCAGCTGCCCAACGCAGCATTTAGGGGCCAGGGAGGCCGATGGGGGCTTGTAGCGGGGTAGCGTAACTCTGTCAAGCCCTTATAATGCTTATTAAAGCACAAACCCCGCTCGCGCGGGGTTTGTAAAGTTGCCCGTAAGGGCCGTAACTACTGCAGCAGTCGCAGCAACAAGGCAGGCTGCTGGTTGGCTTGCGCCAGCAGGCTTACACCGGCCTGCAGCAATACCTGCTTGCTGGTGAACTCGGTGATTTCGCTGCTCACGTCCACGTCCAGCAAGGCGCTGGTTGCGGCCGTGGCATTTTCAATCGCCACGTTGATGTTGTTGGTTGCGAACTCCAGTCGGCTTTGGCTGGCACCAATGTCGGCTCGGCGGCTCGAAACCGAATCAATCGCGCTGTTAATAGCTGCGATGGCAGTGTTCGAGTTCGCTACCGACAGTACGTCCAGACCGCTCAGGCCCAACGCCGCCAACGTCGAGCTGCTCAGCCCCACGGTGATGTTGTCGTTCACAGACGTGCCAGTTCCAACTTTAAAGTCGAAGCTGGTGGTGTTGGTGGTCGCGCTGTTGGCGGCCACGTAGGCACCAAACTCACCCAACACAATCTGACCAGAACCACCGTTGGCAAAGGCTTGCGTTACGTTAAAGCGTACCGAGAAGGCATTCCCGTTGGCATCGGCCAGCGTAAGGGTTTTAAGCCCTACCGTGGTGGTATCAGCCGTAGCACCACCGGCGTTGGCCGTAGAAAACGCTACGCCGCCAATGGTTACGGTTGCGCCAGTGGTTGCAGCCGCTGCTGCGTTAATGGCAATCCGTGCGTTGGTCAGGTTACCCCAGTTAAACTGGTTGGCCACCGTACCGCTGTTGGTAATGCCGGTCACTTCCGGGCGGTTAAGGCCCGTGTTCTCAATCCGGCCACCCATCGTGGTTGGGATGGTGATGTTACCAGCCGCCGTACCACCCGAAGCGTTACCCGTGGTGGTGATACGAATGGTAAAGGTATTACCGGCGTTGTCGTTATAGTTGTAGTTAAACGCACCAGCCGAGACGAAGGTCTGCGCCGCCGAGGTATTGTTAAAAGTACGGCCACCCACCACAATGGTCGAAGCCAACTGCACCGCGGTATGCGCCCCCGACAGGGCCACAGTAACACCCGCCAGCTCTTCCGTAGAAAAGCGGTTGGTGCCGGTACCCGTCAAGGCAATATTTTCCAGCGTAATGGTGTTGGCTGTTACCGACGTAAGGCCCAAGCTTGCTGAAGGGGTGGTAAGTACCGCACCGTTACCAACCGAAACTCTGGCACTGTTCACCGCATTGGTGGCAATGTTGGCAGCCTTGTCGAAGTTGGTGTTCAACGTAAAGCTAACGCCAACGGTTCCAAAGTTGACCGTTTCAGTTGCCCCGGCAGCAATCGCTGGAGCAGAGAGCTGAACCGTTTGCGTGCGCTGGCTGACCAGGTCGGTCACAGTCATGTTACGGCTGGCGGCTTCGTAGCGTACCCGTACCACCCCGTTACCAAAGTTGCTGTTGAAGGTGGCGGACGTAAACCCTGGCCCCATAATGTTGGCGGCCGAGGTATCGTTCTGGTTCGCGCCAGTCCCGGTAAAGGCAGCCAAGCTGTTAAAGCGAGATGATACCGTGGTCGCACCGGCCAAAAGCGTGGTTCCGTTAAAGTTAGAGGTTGCGGAAATACGGGCGATTTCGTTGCTGAGAGCCGTATATTCTTGGTTCAGCAACACCCGCTCGGAGTTACCCAGCTGACCAGAAGACGACTGCGTGGCCAAGGTCTTCATTCGTTGCACAATGTCACCCACGGTGGAAAGAGCACCGTCAGCAATTTGCAGCAACGAAATAGCTTGGGCTGCGTTGTTACCGGCTTGCGTAAGACCGGCCACTTCGCCCTTAAGTTTGCTACCCACCGCAAGTGCGGCAGCGTCATCTTTGGCTTGTGGAACGCGGCTACCCGACGAGAGTTTAGAAAGGCTGCTTGAAGCGGCGTTACTGGCAATACCAATGTTACGCTGCGCGCCAAGGGCGGCCAAGTTGGTGTTAAAGGTGATCGGCATGATCGTATCCCTGTACTTAGGTTTATGTTCACCGGCCTACATGCCGGGTTAGAGCCATAATGCTGTGCAATTGGGCAGCTTGTCCAGACCGTCGCGTGCCCCCTTCACCCCATCACGTAATCTCTTCGGCCTTATTGGGTACCAAACAAATGCCGACTGACATCATAACTATCATAGTGTTATATTAAAACATGCAGTCCGAGCCGTTGGCCCTAGCCCTAGCGGTAGCCGCACCGCCCGCCCCCACCCCCAAGGAAATGAATGACCCCCTGTGCCCTGCTTACAACAAAGGCAGCTATTCCCCCTTCAATGCTTACAAACAGGGCAGCCCAACCCCGTTGGCCTCTTGCTCAAAACACCTAAATTCGCCAACGCTAAATCCTAAGAAGCGGCAAGACGCCACCAACCGATGAATGCATCGGTTTCTGCAAGCATGCAGGCCCCAATGGAAGAACAAAGGGTAGATGCGTGGAAGGTATAGTTGCAGCGTTTCGAAGTTTAGGTCCCGCCAGAATCATGGCGTTGTTTTTAGGCTTGGCAGCCGTCATTGCCATTACCACCTACATGGTGGGGCAGGTGTCGCGGCCTGGTATGGCCTTGCTTTACGGGGGCTTAAGTGCCCAAGAAGCCAGCCGCATTCAAGATTACCTTACCACCCAAAACATCCCGCACGAAATTAAGGGCGAAGGTACTGTCTATGTGGTGGCCGACCAAGTCGGAAAAGCCCGCCTGAGTGTGGCGGGCGAAGGCCTGGTTGGCAGCGGCGCGGGCTACGAACTGTTCGACAATCAAAGCAGCTTTGGCACCAGCAACTTTGTCAGCAACCTGAACGCCAAACGCGCCTTGGAAGGCGAGCTGGCCCGTACCATTGGCACGCTGCCGGCCGTTACGGGGGCACGCGTGCATTTGGTATTGCCCAAGCAAAATCTGTTTTCGCGCGAGACTGTGGCGCCCAGTGCGGCCGTGGCGCTTAACCTTGGCTCGCGCAGCCTGGAAACCGACCAAGTTCGCAGCATCGCGCAGTTAGTGGCCAGCGCCGTGCCGAACCTTAAAACCGCCGCGATTACCATCATCGACCAACGCGGTTCCTTGCTGTTTGATGGCAGCACCGAACAGGCCGGAGCCTCGCAAAGTAGCACGCTGCGCCATACCATCGAACAGGGCTACATCGGCAGCCTGACCAGCATGCTGGAACGCGTAATGGGGGCCGGTAAAGTGGCTGTACGCGTCACCGCCGATATCAACACCGAGCGCGTGACCGAACAGGCTGAAATTTTTGACCCAACCCAACAGGTCGTGCGTAGCGAACAGAGCGTGGAAAGTTCCAACGCGAGTACCAATGGCAGCGGGGCCGGTGGCCTAACGGGCGTGGCTGGTAACACGCCGGGCGGCGAGGCTGCCGCAGCTGGCGGCGGCGGTGGTGGCAGCAACGAAACCCGCACCGAAACCACCACCAATTACGAAATTGGCAAAACCACGCGTAACTTGGAACGCATGGGTGGCGAGATCAAGCGGCTCTCCGTCGCCGTGTTGGTGGAAGGGCGCACCGAAGCCGCTGCCGCCGAAGGCGCAGCCCCTGCCTACACGCCCCTCACCGAGGCCGAAAAGACCAACCTGCGCACACTGGTGCAAACCGCCATTGGGTTTGATGCCGCCCGTGGCGACCGCGTAGAAATCATCGATATGCCCTTCACCCCACCGCTGGAAGCTGAGGCGGTGGCTGAACCCTTCATGACCAAGGCGCAGATTCTGGATTTGGCGCAGTACCTCCTGATTGCCGTTGGCTTGGCCATGGTAGGGCTGTTTGTCATCAAGCCAGCCTTGGGAACGCTTAACTCGGCCATGCTGGCGGCAGCGCCGGTGGTGGTAACCCAAGGTGGGGGCCCTGGCGGAATGGTGCTGGGGGGAGGCGATGGCGGCATGACTGATGCCATGATTAACCTAAGCAATGTGCAGGGTCGCGTGCGTGAGAGCGCCGTAAAGAAGGTGGGAGAAATTGTTGACCAGTACCCAGAAGAATCGCTTGGTGTGGTACGCAGCTGGATGGTTGGTGGCACCCCCAATCAGCAAGACGGGAGCTAGATAATGGCTAAGCTCATTGGTCCTCGGCGCGCGGCCATTCTCATGCTTGCGATGGGTGAGCAACGGGCCGCCCAGCTGTTCGGGTTTATGGATGATTACGAGATTCGTGACATCAGCCGCGAGATGGCCCAATTGGGCAACGTCAGCGGCGAAGAAATGGAGCAGGCGATGCAAGAGTTTGCCGATGCCATCGGCACCGGCGGCGGCGGCGTGGTGGGGGGCTGGGGTACCACCGAGCGCTACCTGAAAAGTTTTTTGAAAGAAGACCGCGTCCGCGAGCTGATGGACGAAATGCGTGGCCCGGCAGGCCGCACCATGTGGGAAAAGCTGGCCAACGTGAACGAAGAGACGCTGGCATCGTATTTGGTGAACGAATACCCCCAAACCGTGGCCGTGATTATCAGCCGTATTAAAGCCAGCCACGCCGCCAAGGTTTTGGCAGTGCTGCCACAGGATTTGGCGATGGAAGTGATGGGGCGCGTGTTGGTGATGGATAACGTACCGCGCGAAGTGTTGGCAGCCGTGGAAGATAGCTTAAAGAGCGAGTTCATGCGCAACTTGGCGCAAAAAACCACGCGCGACAGCCACGAGCTGATGGCCGAGATTTTTAACAACTTCGACCGCGGCAACGAGCAACGCTTCATGGGGCTGCTGGAAAAAACCAACCCCACCGATGCCGAGCGTATCCGTAGCCTGATGTTCACCTTCGACGATATTATGAAGACCGACGACAAGGGCATCCAGACCGTTCTGCGCGATGTCGACAAGGATGTACTTTCCATGGCGCTGAAGGGGGCCAAGCCAGAAATGCGCGAGAAGTTCCTGAAGAATATGTCTGAGCGCGCTGCCAAGATCCTGCGCGAGGACATGGAAGCGATGGGGCCCGTTAAGGTGAAGGACGTGGATGAGGCACAGCTTAAAATTGTTTCCGTCGCCAAAAACCTGGCCGACCGGGGCGAGATCACCATCACCAATATCGAAGATGGGCAAGAAGAGTTTATTACCTAACCCATGGATGGCCTGCCAGTACCCCGCACCAAATTTACCTTCGATACCGAGTTCTTTGAGGTGGTTGGCACAGGCCGTAATGCGGCGCCAGTTCAGCTGCCGACAACCCGTACCAACGAAGCCAAAGTACAGCAGGCCTTTACCGAAGGGCATGCCGCAGGCCTGCAAGAAGGCCAGCAGCAAGCGCAGGCCGATTTGGCGCGGCTGCAGCAACATTTGCAAAACACCCTGCACGCGCTCCAGCAAAGCAAGGCCGAAGCCGAGCAGCAGATGCTTAAAGATATGTTAGGGCTGGTGCAGGCGACGCTCCACACCCTGTTGGGCCATGCCAGCTTTCACTATGGCCCAGAGGTGCTGGAGCACCATCTGCGCAGCCTGCTGCCGTTGGCCCGTACCGAAGAGCAGCTGACGCTGCGGCTCCACCCCGGTGCCCGTGGCTACCACGAAAAGCTCGGGCTGGCACAGGCCACCATTATGGGCCTGCCGCTGCGGATTGTTCCCGACCCCAACCTCGGCCCCGTGGATGCCGTCATCGAATGGTCGCATGGGGGTGTTGAAGCACGCCTCGCCGACCATACCAACGCTGTCAACACCCTGTTGGCCGCAGCGGGCGCCAGCCCCATCCCTGCCACCGATTTTCTCTCGCCGCTGGGGCTGGGGCCAACGACTGCAACGGTGGCACCAACCATGCCATCATCTGCGCCTGCCCCCAGCCCCGCGACGCCTTCGGCCAAGGCCGTGGTGGCCGATGATCTGCTCGACCAAGCCGCCCGCGAGCGCACGGCCCGTGCTGCTGCGTTACTGGGCGATGATGACCTGGTTGATGCGTTGAAATAAACGGCTTTTGCGCGTAACCTAACCGTAACAACAAGGTGCTCTCATGACCAACAACCTCAACCTCGAAGACCTGGGCTCGGCCTCGGGCGGCAACAAGGGCTCGGAAGCTGGGCTGGAAGCCGTGTACGACGTACCGGTCACGGTCAAGGCTGTGCTGGGTACCACGGCCATGAACATCTCGCAGCTGCTTAAGCTGGGCCGGGGTGCGGTGGTGGAACTTGATCGCAAGGTCGGCGATGCCATCGATATCTACGTCAACGACCGCTTGGTGGCCCGAGGGGAAGTGGTAATTGTGGAAGATAAACTTGGCGTGACGATGACCGAAATCGTCAAGTCGGTTACCTAAGTTAGCAACCCAAGGCTAACCCGCATACCATGGCTGCGACCGGCATTCTTGGCCTCATCAGCGCACTGGGGCTGCTGACCGTCGCCATTATGATGGGCGGCCACACCCAAGCCTTTCTGGATGTTCCCTCTCTGTTGATTGTGGTAGGGGGCACGCTGGCGGTGGTTCTCATCAGCTTCACCCCGGCCGAAGTGGCCTATACCGGCGGCCTCGCCGTGCGGGCATTAGGCCACGGCCAACCCATGTTTGGTGGCCTGGCGCGCCACCTGTTGGAACTGGCCAAACAAGGCCGCGCCAATGGCCTGTTAAGCTTGCAGCAACAAGCCAAGCAGGAAGGCCACCCCTTTTTGCGCCAAGCCTTATCCCTCACGGTGGATGGCGCCCCCCACGAGGCGGTAGAGAAAATCCTGACCCAAGATACCGCCAGCTTGCTGGAGCGCCAGGAACGCGGCCTGGCTCTGTTGCGGCGGGCGGCGGAAATCTCGCCCGCCATGGGGCTGATTGGCACCTTGATTGGGCTGGTGCAGATGCTGGGGCAGCTTTCCACCCCCGAAGCAATTGGCCCCGCGATGGCGGTGGCGATTCTCACCACCTTTTACGGTGCTGTGCTGGCCTACATGGTGTTTACGCCGCTGGCCACCAAGCTGGAACAACTTTCCGCCGATGATTTGCTGCAACGCAAGCTGATGCTGGCCGCCACCCTTTCCATGATCAAGCAGGAAAACCCGCGCGGGCTGGAGCTCACGCTCAATGCCCTGCTCCCCCCCACCCAGCGGGTGCGGGTGTTTAAGTAATGCAGTATCATTGCTAAAAATGCTGTTGGCCGCCCGTGCAAGAACGGGCGGCCAACAAAGAACTCACGGCTTCGGGCGAGGCTGGGTTGGTGAGGCTTTCATGGCCACAGTACCATACAGCCACAGCGCACCAACAATAACGATACCCAACAGCAGGATAACGACCCCTGCGACGGAGCCAACGAGGAAGAACCAGACGGCGTCGGCAGTGATGCCATAGCCCTGAGGCTCGCTCGGAGGCTCTCGGTTGTACTCATCGCCATCTTCATCGCTATCGCCCTGCCACCCCCGCCAAAGCCAGAGCGCACCAAGGGTGAGTCCGATATTCAGGGCCAGAATCGCCAAAAGCCATACAGGGTTTGCTAGCAAAAAGCTGATCATGACGTCGATACTCCAAGGTCATGGGTTAAGGTGATGTAACCCTACAGAAGATTTTATAAAATTCAATAGCTATTCGCAGCGAAGTCTTTAATTATTGGGTACAACCTGTAGGGTT
>JAIXXE010000137.1 GCA_027490875.1 Alphaproteobacteria bacterium | reverse complement strand
GGCTGCCACCGCAAGCACGCCCATAATGCCAATCAACAGCAACAGCAAATATACCCACGTGAAGTTAGCATGGCTGTACAGCGGGGGCGTTTCGCTCTGCGGCTTGAGCGTACTGAACGGAACCGGGCTATAGCCGTATGCACTCTCGCCCTGCTGAATCGCACGGTAAAGCCCCACATCATTCACCACCGCCAGGCACACCTCCTGCCCGGGGTTGGCCAAGCTGTAGTCGGCAAAAATAATCTGGAGCGCTGGCAGGGCCTCCTCGCCCTGTGGCAACTGAAGTTGCGCCGTGCGCCACACCATCTTGCCTTCGTCGTTACGCTCACGAATCCCGTGAATCACCACCTGCGGGCTGAACACGAAGAAAAAGGCTTCCGCAGTGGGCGGAACCAAATCTTCAGGCAGCCATACCTTAACGGATTGGCGCAACTCCTGAATTTCGTTGGGCAGGGTACCATACATCACCCGCTGGCCGCGTTGCAGCCGTACCAAGGCAACGCCGCTGCGTACTTGCGGGGTTTTGGCAACAGGTTTAACAGGTGCTACGGAATCCTTCAGCACCTGGGTTTGGTCGGCCGATGGCACATACACCACCTGTACGGCCCCCAAAGAGGCCTGCTGAAACACAACCTTGCGGCGACTGACCACATACAGGCTCATCGACCATACTCCATCAAGGCAAAAATTGGGGCCACCAGCGAAGTGTACGTGGCAACAATGAACAACGGCAAGAGCCCTGCCATGACAATGACCTTTACCGTGCTGGCCACCTGCTTGATGTAACGTTCCAAGTCCAGCCGGTAGGGTTCTTGCAAGTCGCTCACCCGCTCGGCAATCAGCCCTGTCGCTTCGCCTGCTTCCAAGGCATTCATAAACGAAGCCTTAAAGGGTAAAATGCTGCAGGCCTGGCTTAACCGCATCCCGCCACGGTGGTCTTCGCTGGCGGCCATCAGCATCCCGCCAATGAGGGGGTTTTTCACGCACCCGGCCAACTGCTCCAGCACCTGATAGGTCGGCATGCCCGACCGCACCAAGCTTGGTAAAAAATACACCACCACCATACTGTTAAACCCCAACACCAGTTTGCGGCTGACCGACCACGTGATTAAAAACCGTAACCAACGTGGCTGTAACGAGGGTATATTCCGAAAGAAAAAGAGCACAATCAGTGCCGCCACAGCCAGAAGCAGGATGATGTAGTTCGACCTTAGCCAGAGGCTAACGTACCAGAACCAAACAATGATGAACGGAAAGGTTTCCAAAGATTCTGGGTTACGGTCCAACACCGGCCCCATCACCATCGGCAGCATAATGGTCAGCACACCAACCGTCAGCAACAGCAGCATCACGCCCATAATCATCGGCCCGGAAAGCTTCGAGACCAATTCGCGGCGGCCATTGGATTCTGTCTCCATGGCCGTGACCAGGCTGGGCAACGCAAACCGCAACTGGTTGCTGCGTTCAGCCGCCTCAATCACCGACAGTTCCTGTGGCCGAAACCCAAGCGCAGACAAACTTAAGGCCTCATGCAGCGAGGTTTGACCGCTGCTTACTTCGTCGCTGATAATCGCCATTTTGGGCGCAAGACTGGCATATTCCTCTTGGCTAAACCCGCTGGTGGTATTCCGCACCGATTCCGCCAGCGACATCTGCCCAGCGCCCGAATTAAGCCAACCGGCCATGGTTTTCAGGAAGTCAATGCGGTCTGCGACCGACAGCGACGTTTTCCCAATTTCCAAACCCATAGCACGCTCTTTGTTCTTTGCTGCGACACACCAGTGCGGCCTCGCCGTACCAGCCAGTTATCTTATGGTTATTTAGCCAAGGTTTCGGCTGAAAGTTCAAGGATTTTTGTTGAAAGTTCCGCCGCATCCGTAATGCCGCGTTTTATATGCAACACACCCATCCGGCCCATGGGTTGCCAACCGGCGCGTTTGGCAATCTCCTCCATGCCAGCATAGTTTTCCTGCTCGCTGGCTTCCACAATTTCCTTGTTGGGTTTAAGCCATTCGGCCACCGCAATCCGCCCGTAATAGCCGGTAAAGTTGCAGCTGGCGCAGCCTTCGGGGTTGGCCACGTAAAGGTCAGCGCCTTCAATGCCAACCTGATAGCGGTCAAACACATAGCGGGTGTATTCATCGGGGGTTTCAAGCTTCAATTTGCAATGCGTGCACAGGCGGCGCACCAAACGCTGCGAGGCAATCCCCCGCACATAGCTTAGCAAAAACCCCTTAATCCCAAGCTCAGCCAAGCGGGCAATGCTATCCACCGCAGTGTTGGTATGGAGCGTGGTAAACACCAGGTGCCCGGTATTGGCGGCTTCAAACACCAATCCCGCCATTTCGGCGTCGCGCACCTCACCAAAAATCACCACGTCGGGGTCGGCACGCAGCGAGGATTTAAGCAGCTGTAACCCGGTTCGGCTGGGATCTTCACTCGCCATTTCCATCTGCACCGCATAGCCCGGCACCCGTTTTTCTGGCGGGTCTTCAATCGTATGCACCGAAAGGCCCTTGGCCATCGGGTTCACACTCACCACCGCAGCATGAATCGACTCGGTCTTCCCGCTACCGGTTGGGCCAGTCCAGAAGATGACCCCATTGGGGGCACCCGCCGCATTCTTCACCTTATCAATGAACTCTTGGGGGTAGCCCAAGGCTTCCAAGGGCATTACTTCGGGCTGCAGACGCCGGATGACGACCCGCGGCACCGGGCCCTGTCGACCGGCATGGGGCTGTATCTGCACCCGCCAATCATACCCACTGCGGCTGAACGCCCCTTTGTTGGCGTGATTAAGATTCACTTTCGGCATCCGCGCCAGGTTTTCAATCCGCACCCGCAGCCTGTCCAGCTGCTCGATGGTAATCACTTCCTTGGGGTGCACAAAGCCGTCAATACGGTACTTAATCACGGCCCGAGGCTCACCCTTGATTGAAGGGTCGATATGAATATCGGAACTGCGGCTATCGATGGCGTTGGAAATGATGCGGTCCAGCAACGCTTCGGCTTCCATCCCCGCATCGATGGTCTCGCTTTCACCGCTCAGCCAAAACGCACCGGCCACTTCACGCAGGGCAAAATGCCAGTGCAGGCGTAAATCGGGGCTAAAGAATTCGCGAATCTTGGCTTCCACCACCAAGTCACGGATGGGGCTATCGTGAGCCAAATGGAAATCGGTCAGTGCGCCGTTGTCATCCTTGACCTGACTGATGGGCACAATGCGCTCATTCCTCAACAACGTCTTAAGTTTGGAAGGCACCTGCGTCCGCAGGGCGAAGCCCTCGGCGGGTATATCCAAAACCGACATCAGTTCGCGCATTTTATGCACGCGGGCCATACCACGCGCCAACTGAATGCGGGTAATCACCTTCTGAGCCAACAGCTGACGGACGGCCTTTTCAGCTTGGCTGGATGGCTCTTTCAGCGCGTCATCGAGGCGCTGCTTGGCGACGTTATCCAAACCCAAATCGTTGGCAATATGTAAAATCCGTAAAATCTGCAGGTGGGTTTCCTGCCGTGGGGTGGCTTCTTGGGCTGAAACCCCTTGTTCACCCGTAGGTACGGGCTCCACCAAGCCGCCAACGGCGGGGTAGAACCCCGCCGTTGGTTTGGTTGGTTGAGACCAGTCCATTAGTTCAGGCTAGCCGAGACGAAGCAGACGTTCACAATCGTCGTGCCTGCAGGAACTGCGCCCACAGTTGGTACGGTACCGCCGGTCGTCGCAGGGAGACATGAGGAAGCCGAGTAAACCAAACGGCCAGCAGTTGCGCTTGTAACGGGGTCAATCGCGCGCTCTGCCTCAACCGCATCCGACAGTGGGATGTTTGCAAACTGAACAATCATCGATTGCTGGGTGGTTGAACCGCCAACCCATCCGGCCGGGGCACCGGGCAACATCGTCACGGCTCCGTTATACCCATTGGTTACGGCACCACCCACCACAGGCAACCCGGGTAGAAGGTTAACCAATGGTGACGTTGAAACGGGGTTAGACATACCTGTTGGGGTAAGACCAGCCAAAGTTAACGGGATACCAGCCGAGGTAATCGTACCTGTTGCAAAAAACGTATGGGGGAAAGAACGATGGGTACCATAGAATTGGGCCAAGGAATCTTCGACCTGATTAAGCTGGCTCGCCAATTTGGTCCCGCTGGTGCGGTTAATCAGCTGCCAACCAATGGTGGCGATGATCATCGTGATCAGAATCGCAATAATTGCAACGATCAGAATGGTTTGGTCGATGGTATAGCCAGACCGCGCGGTCAGGCTACGCTTGAGAATACGATTAAGTGAAGTTAACATAATACTATCTCCATAGTTGTTAATATAAGACTTAACAGTATGACAGAGCTTACCAACGCTCCTGACAAGCCCCCAAAGCTTAACAGCCTAGTTTAAACGCCGCACCTGTAGCAAAATTACAAATTCGACCTGACGGTAGCGAATATTCTCTTCATTCGCGAGCTTACCAATCATCGGTAGGTCGCGGAATACGGGCAGGCCACTTTCCGCATCGGTAGCCACCGTGGTGGTCAGGCCCCCGATGGCCTTGATTTCGCCGTCCCGTATCCGTACTTTCTGGTCAATCAGGCGCGTGTTGGCAATCGGTGCCAGCCCTGCATCGGTGCCGCTCACGCCACCCGGTACGCGCACACTGCGGTCCGAGCTGGTGATGGGTATTTGCAAGGAAATCGTATGGGGCTCGCTCGGGTCTTCAGAAATCTGGGCCGAGGCCGAGAACTGCAGGCCCAGGAACTGCGAGCGCTCCTCAACATCCGAGGCGGAACTGGTGGCAGTCCCCGTTGTGGTCGTATTTCTAACTATAAAATACTTTTCGTTGGTGCCATCAATCAGGGTCGCGCGCTGGCGGTCCATCAGTTCCATCACGGGGTGCATGAGCTGGTAGGTGGTGGTATAGCGCTCAAGCAGGCCCATTACGGCATCGATATTATTATTTGCAAAGCGAATTCCGCCCAACACAGCATCGCCGCTGGCGGTGCCAGTTTTAATCATGCCCTGCCGCGATAGAATCGAACTTAAGGTAGAAGCGATGCTGCCCGTTGTGCCAAAACCAATCGAATCCTGATCGGGGTTAGCATTGGCACCTGTCAGCGAACCCTTTTGGTCGAAGTTACGGTTTCTGGAAACTGCCAGCACGCGGGCTTCGAGCATAATACGCCGGTTGGCGATGTTTTCTGTCCGTTGAATAATCTCATTCGCTTCATCCAAAACGGCCTGCGGGGCCTGCATCTGCACCAAACCGACGGCTGGATTCACACGGACGTAGCCGCAAGCAGCCTCTGGTGCATCGGCCATGTCTGTCCCTTGGTCGGCAGAACCACCGCTACCCTGCCCTTGGGCCATGAGGGCGCTGTCGGGGCTACCACTGCCCTGTGGTGGTGGCAACAATGCGGCTTGCGCTGCGGGGCTGGCTGTTGGGGCACTGCCTGTATCCGCTGAACTGCCGGTACGGCTGGTACAGGAATTTTCTACCAACTTTTCCAAGTCGGTTTGCATGTCCTTCCAAAGGTCACGCTCATACTTAATCGTTACCTTGTTGCTGCCGCCGGCGGTCATGCCACTGCTGCCGCTGTCGCTTTCTCCGCCACTGCTGCCAGCGCTGAAGTCGGAGCTGTAGCTTACCTGAACCTCTTCGCTGCGCACGGGTTCGAACAGGCTTACTGTCCACTGGCGCTGCGGCAAACCGCCTACTGTAAGGTAATCACCGTGGTCGATGATGCTCAGGCCATGCGGGGTGAGCAAGGCTTCATAGGCTTCGTAGCAGGTAAGGTCGCGCAGGCGGGTGGTGATGCGAATGCTGCTCAGGCGGTCCTTATTTTCGTTTACAATCAGATTGCTGTTGCATTGCTCGGCCAGGCCACGCAGTGCTTGCGCCAACGTGACGTTTACGCCGGGGGCAAACTCGGTCAACCGTGGGGCGGTGGCCGACGGCAGAATCAACAGGCGGCGTTCACCTTCTTTAATAATCTGAACTTCGTAAACATCTTCAATGTAATTACGCGCTTCATCAAAGGTGAGGTTCTTAATCACCACATCTTTACGGTTATCGCGGCGCACGCCATTGCCCCACCGTACGGCCAGATTGTACGTACCGGCCACGCGGCCTAGTACTTCGTTTAAGTCGTATTGACCACTTAAGGTAAGAGTTGCATTGGCGGCCGCTTGCCGGGCAGAAATCGGCTCACCCACGCCAATCACCGAGGCCCGCTGCCCCGATTCTGGACGGTAATCTTTAAACTGATTTACTGGTGACTCACGCTGCGCCACCGTAAGGTTGTTACAGCCTGCCAGCAATAAACCTACTGCCAGCCATACGTACATCGCGCGCATTAT
>JAIXXE010000118.1 GCA_027490875.1 Alphaproteobacteria bacterium | reverse complement strand
GAGAAAAAAAGAATTGTTGTTATTCCAGATACGGGTTGGGGGCCCGAACAATGAACCATTGTTCTCCCCAACCGCGTTCTGGAATGACGGGTGCGGCTGTGGCAAGTCATGATGGGCTTGCTATAGCTTACAGAGAAACCTCTATAAAACAGCCTCAACCGCCTCAATCACAATGCGGCGGGGGGCCGTAGGCAGCGGTTCCATCGCCTGCTGCTGTGGCAAAATCCAGCCGCCACCCAGCAAAACCCCTTCAGGCGTATAGAACACGGCGGCCTGTCCGGGCGAAATTTGTTCGGGCGCGGCCAAAATAACCTCGGCGCGGTCTCCTTCCAGCCGATGCAGCATGGCCGGGCTGCCCGCATGCTGCGCGCGAACCTTCACCATCACGGGCAGTTCGGTTTCCTCACCGCCCAACCAGTTAAGTTCTTTTAAGGCAAAGGTCCGTTGGCCGAGCGCCGCCTTGGGGCCAATCACCACCGCGTGTCGGCTGGGCTGAATTTCCAGCACATACATGGGCTCATCAAACCCACCCGGCAGGCCACGCCGTTGGCCGACCGTAAAGCCCACAATGCCGTCGTGTTGGCCCACCACGGTGCCATCGCGCAGCAGCAGCGGGCCGGGGGCTTCCGCCTCGGGGGCAAATTTCTTCACCACGGCGCGGTAATCCCCACCCGGCACAAAGCAAATATCGTAGCTATCCTTTTTCTGGTGCACATGCAGGCCCAAATCCTTCGCCAGCTGCCGCACGGCGGGCTTGGTAAGCTCACCCAGCGGAAAATCAATGTAATCCAGTTGGTCTTGGGTGGTGGTGAACAGGTAATAGGTCTGGTCCTTCACGCGGTCATCGGCCTGCCGGATGACCGCCTTGCCGCCCACCGTATCCTTGCGCACATAGTGGCCCGTAACCAGCACATCAGCCCCAAGCGTTTTGGCCTTATCAAGCAGCTCCTTAAACTTGATCCGCTGATTGCAGCGCACGCACGGAATCGGGGTTGCTCCGGCCAGATAGGTTTCCACAAAGTCGTCAATCACCGCTGCCTTAAAGGCGCTTTCCATGTTCAGCACATAGTGCGGAATCCCCAACCGCTGGCAGACCCGTCGGGCGTCGTACACGTCATCCAAAGCGCAACAGGTGCCGAACTCTTTGGTTTTACCACCATTGGAAGCAGGAGTGTAATCCCACAACTGCAGGGTCATCCCCACTGTTTTGTAGCCAAGGGCGTGGCACAGGGCGGCCGCGCAACTGCTATCCACGCCGCCGCTCATGGCCACGACCACGGTGGTCTCTGCGGGCGCTTTACCCCGCCCTAACTGCAGCAAACGCGCCCGCGTCCCGGCAGGGAGCTCGGGCAGCGGAGGTAGTGCAGGACTCATACCCGCCTTGTAGGGCACCCCCCGGGTAAAATCAAGCCAAATAAGGGCTTAGGCCAGCAAGGCTTGTAAAGCAGCAGGGGGCATACCATCGCGCACTTTGGCTGGAATGGGGTAAAGCGTCCCTTCACCTTCCAACACCCGTTTACCGGTAGCGTCTTCGGCCCAGCACTCAAAAATAGCAAATTTATCAGCTACTTCCTTGGCGCGCGCAATGGCCACATAGGGTTCGTTCAGCTTCACGGGTGCCAGAAACTTTACACTCTGGGCGCCCCAGATAGCCCCAAGACCCGGTAAATCCATGCCAAAGATACCGCTAAACTTGGCGACAGAAATCATCCCGTGGGCAATCCGGCCCTTGAACACCGTATTTTTTGCGTAGGCGTCGTCAAAGTGGGCGGGGTTGAAGTCCCCACTGATTTCCGCAAACTTTTGCACATCGGCATCGGTAATGGTGTAGGGTTGGCGGAATTCGTCTCCAACCTTGATTTCATTTAATGTTTTGCAGGCGCGTGGCTTCGGGTTAGGCATGTCAAAATCCTTTGTTGATGAGAGTATAAGGGGCTATGCGTTACAATGTCAGGGGGTTTCCCCACCTTTGGGCTAGGCCAAGTGCCCTAATTACATCATGGTATGGCCTAAGCGTTGGCTTTTTACGGCCTGACCCCTTGAAAACCATGGGTATAAACGCCAATACTTTAAACATGAAACCTTCGCTTTCGCTGTTAAGTATCGGTTTACTGTCGGTTTTTACCCTTCAGCCCGCTTGGGCCACGGCGCAACCCGCCAATGCGGCCGGGCAACCCGGTGGCGCCCCAAACTGTCTCAGCGCCATTGCCGCCGATGAAAAGCTGAGCAAGCCTAAGTTATCTGATGCCTTTAAAATTAATTGCGCGCAGCTCATGAACATCGCCGCGCCGCTTCAATCGGCCGCGCGGATGAACGACAACAGTTCTGGTATTAGAAACAACGAACCAGCAGGGGGAGAGGGGAACTATGAAGGCTCGGCCGAGCCAATCAACCGCCCATCTACGTTGCCACCTTCCTCGGGCGGCAGTGCTCAGGTTGGGGCCTTTGCCAATGCGGCAGATCCGGTGAATTCTAATAGTCGCTTTAACGCCATGGTGCCCGAGCCTAGCATGCCTCAAGCCCAAGATTTAGCCGTGGTTCAGGAATACCAGGATCAACAGGTTCCTTCCTATCAAGCTGCATCGACCGATGATCCAATGCAGCGGTTTCAAGACAGTGTACCCGAGCCAACCATGCCTGAGAGCCTCCTCGCCTCCGAGGTTGAAGCAAGTCCACTCAATGCGAAAGACCAGGCCAAGCAAGATGCCGTCATGGCCGCCAATCGGGAACAGCTGATGGCCGAAGAAGCAGTCGACCAAGCAGCTGACGTCGCAATGATCGATAAAAGAGATCTTGAAAAGCAGAAGCGGCTTTCAGAACTGGCTGCATTGCCGGCCGAAGGCAAGCTGGTAAGTGCGAAAGAAGGTGAACCAGGCTTAAACAATCTCAATGCAATCCAAACCAATTCAAAGCCAGTAGAAGTAGATAAAGGATCCTTACTTACTGAGAAAGATCGCAGAGACGCCGCTCGGGCAACAATTGAACCAGTGAGTTTCAGCCGTCTCAATAGTCATCAGCGAAATAGGGCACAGGCTCTAGCCGACGCTGCTCAGCGCGCCCAAGACCCAAACAGCCGCGTTGGGCGTGCCCTAGCCAACAGAGGCGTTAGCACACACCCCAACACACTCCGACAAGCCATCATTACGTCAGGATTAGAGACAAGGTTCGGTCTTGGCGCACAATGTACCTTTGTTGCCAATGGGGGGCGGAGACCTGACTGTGGCTGGGCTAACCATTACGACCCTAACCAAGTTGCAATAGTTAACCGCCATTTTGGAACCGATTTTACCTCAGCTCAGATCGCAAACAACGTTGATGCTCAGGCCGACTTTGCCATGTTGCACGTTAACTGGCAGTACGATCGTGCCCATCAACATTTGCGCAATGCAGGGTATACTTCCGAACAAGACTTTACACAACAAACCGGAATACCCATGGAAAAACTGGTCTATTCTCTTAACACCATGGGGGCCCATCGTCGTTCCCTTGATGCCTATGTGAACCGCATTCAAAATGGTGCGTCTGGTAATGCCGGAGCATTTTTAAGAAACTGGAGTAGAAACATTGCCTTCCATGACCAAGTTGCTACCGATGTTACGGGTGCCAGCAGCGGTATCATGATGGCAAGTTTAGGCCCTGTACGTCGCGTTGGCTCGTCACCGCTTGGATTTAGTTCATTCATGAACAACCCATTTGCGAACAATTCCATGCAAGTGGGTGGAATGCTCCCTGACGGTAACATGGGTGCCCAGCTCTTTAACCCTCCAGAAATTCAACCACAGCAACAACCCATATTAGCAACAGCCAACAGACCTCAGCCTACGGTACCCTCTATCCGCCCGGTGGCGTCTGTGGAAAACCTCCCTGTCGTACCTGCAAGCTTTCAAAGTGGCGGAACACAAGGCACGGGTGCCGCAAGTTCGGAAGGCCGTAACGCCCCAATACTGCGTGGTTACGACCTTCTTCGTGCGCAAGACCGTAACGGCAGAGACATCTAAGGCATCCTACCAATGCTTTATAAGGGCGCCTTACCCCTCACCATCGCTGCGCTGGCCCTGGTGGCCAGCGTTGGCTTTGCTGCGGCAAGTACCGAAACAGCACCCGAGACGACCCCCGAAGCCACCCCAGCCGCCGCTGCCACGCCCTCACTTACCAAGGATAAATGCGTGAAGGCGATTGAAGAGGATAACAAGCTTAACGAACCCAAACTGACCGAAGCCTTCCTTAAACAATGCGCCGAGCTAACCACGGCTGCCATGCCGTTAAGGCCTGCAGCCCTAACCGAAGCTGAGCGTGCCGAGGTCCAAGTCGAGCGTACTGCAACAGCACCAAAGCCTGCCGAACCAGATCTTTCAATGAGTTTTGACCTGCCCCGAGAGCTACAGCAAAGAATTGCTATGGATGATGAAATACGTGAAATTCGGCAAGAGAATCAGAATCGCGTGATGGAGCATAGGCGCGCCTTACAAGCCCGCTTGGATGACCCCAACCAACGTGAAGCTGCACAGGCTGAATTGCGAAGTTTGAGGAATACTCTAGGTGGATGGGCTGGAGAAAGCATGGCAATCGGAGTGATGAACGCTGAAGCGGATATTAACTTTGAAGGTACTAACGTACGGTATCAGGCTGAAGCCAATGCCGCGGAAACCTACGAGACCTTAAGTCGGCGCCCCTCCGAAGAGCTTACAGCGGAAGATCAAATTAACCTCGCCAGCACGGCCAGCATGGCAGGGGCCTATGCAGGCCGTAGTGCCCGAGAAAGCGGACGCGTTGACGAGCAGACGCAGGCCATGATTGATAAGGACCCTGTCTTTGAACAGGCTTTTAACGAAGCGAATAGAGAACCTCCGCTCAACGAAGGGTTAGGCGGCTTCCATGGCCAGTTTAGAGAAGCAGAACCACGCCGTGTTGCCGGAGCATCACAGATTGGTCTATGCAACAGCCCTATAGGCAACGTCCCATCGATGCCCTGTGGCGTTGTTACCAGCCCTGTTGGTGTAAGAAATATTGCTTGGAGCCCCTATCACTTTGGTTGGGATATTCGCGCCAATCAAGGGGATGCCATCTTTGCGCGTGCGATTGGCCGTGTTGCCGACGTAAGATATGAAGGCCCAGGCCGAGTTTCCGTCCATGTCGATCATGGCAATGGATTTGTAACAGTTCACCGGCACGTTGCAGAAAGGTCAGCCCTAGCGGTAGGGGCTGCTGTGAACGGCAGCACACAAATCGGTGCCGTTGCTACTGCCGGAACAGGCCCGCATGAGCATATCGAAATATGGCTCAATGGCCGTGTGCTGAACGTCAATAATTTTAACCAGCTGGCCTATGCCGACCATTGCACCGTAGACTGCCCATCGCAGGGTTCAACGCCAAACGTAACCGTAGTGGCTGAAACGCGAGCAATTTCAGATCCCGTCACCGATGGCGTGCGCGGCTTAAGCAATGGTACGTCGGTAGCCGTGGCCTTCACCGG
>JAIXXE010000055.1 GCA_027490875.1 Alphaproteobacteria bacterium | reverse complement strand
GTCTCCGGTGGCGATGTCGTCGCGCATCTTGGCAAGTGCGTTGCGCTTCTCCATCGTCAGCATTTGCACCTCAAGTTTGAGATCTTCCATGCCTTGCATGCGGCCACGGACTGCCTCATCGTAGGAACGAGCAGACTGTGCACCGGTCCTCAGCACTTGGCCGATACCTTCACCCTTGAAGCCACGAGCACCAAGCAGGAAGTTGATCAGCCCTTGCTGACCCTTCTCTGCCTCAAGTTGCTTCATCCGCTCACCGATGATGCGCTCGCGCTCACCCATGAGCCGAGCCATCTCTGCTTCTTGGGCGCCGATCTGTTCTAGTTGCGGTTTCAGTCCAAGACGCTGACGGTACTCATCCTGTGCCCGTCGAGAAGCAAGAGCAGCCTCAATGCCTTGTCGCGGGTCTACCGGCTCAGTAGGAATCAATCCCATTCGAGCACGGGCAGCATTGAACATACCGGCAGAAGGGGACTCTGCGCTGTAGGTGCGGCCACTCGGGATGTTCAGCGGAATGCGAGCGAGAGCACTGGGTTGCGCCTGCGGTTGCGGTGAAGTTTGCGGTGGAGTTTGTTGTTGAGTTTGAGCAGAAACGGCGGCAGGCGCAGGCTGTGCAGCGGGACGCGAAATGAATCCCTCTCTTTCAAGCCTTCCCTGAATATATGTTTCGGGATAACCTTCATTCCGCATTTCTGCGGGAGTCATCATCCTCTCACCACGAGGACCAGGCACACGCAACCTGATCTCGTCTGGAGAGGATGCCGATCCCCCAAACTCTGCCCCAATATCAATTGCCTGTTGTTCATCTACCTCGCCCGCAACGGCATACCCAACGATGCCGCCCTGAGCAAAGTTGCCCATCTGAGGGTTTAAACCTTCGATGCCCGGAGCCTGTTGCTGCTGTTGCATCAGTCGGCCCATCAGTTCCTTCTGAGCATCCTGCATTTGCATAGCCTGAATCTGCGCCCCAAGCCCTGCCTGTTGCACAACATCAGGGATTGTCGGAGGAGCAGGTGGCATGGCTTTCTGCATCAATTGAGCCGCCACCGTAGGCTGTCCTTCCCGGGTCATCGGTTGGAACTCACCAACTTGCGCGGCACGCTCAAGCGTCATTGCAGCCGCGAGTGCGGGATTAATTGCTGTTTGCATATTACGGAGCCTTCGGAGGGGTTGTGCCGCCAAACATACGCTGATACAGATCCATCAGACCGCCAGTAGTGTTCAAAAGATTGGTGGCCGAACTAGGTTGCTGATATGAAGCCGCAACAGATTGAATTGGCATCCCTTGTAGCATGGACTGCTGGAACTGCAACTGTTTGTACGGATAGTCCCGTTGCTGTTGGAACTCGGCCAAATCCGCCGCGATACCTTCCGCTTCGATGGCCCGCTGTGCTGCTCCTGCGCCGCCCAACATGCCAGCAAGACCCGCTGCCTGAGCCTGCTCTCGGTTGAACTGATCCATCGCCCTGTCATAAGCGGTAGAGTAGCCCTGACCAATGGTGCGCCCCATCGTATTCAGCAGGTTGCGTTGCAACTCAGCATCAAGGATTGCTTGCCGACCACCTCCAAATGCACCGGCTTTGGTCATCCGAGAAGCGTTCTGCATCTGCTCAATCTGAGCCTGACGACGCAGTTCGTCCAATTGCGGCTGAAGCACATTCTGGAGATACGGGTTCATGTACTGACCCGCGATCCCAGATGTCGCTGTCGTAGCCTGCATCGGACCAGTGGTTGAGGCCGTCGGGATAGTCGGCGCACCAGTCGATGTAAAAGACTGCCCCAGTTGTCCTGGGAAACCGATATTGCCTAAGCCTTGAAAATATTGCGTCTGAAGCGAAGAAGGACCGGCTGTGAGCGGTCCTCCATATACCTGATAGGGCTGTTCGGTAAGGGCTTCTGCCTTGCCAAGCATGGAGGTCACATACGGACCTGCCCACTCAGAAAGCGTTTCCTGCTTACCAGTCATTGCGCCGGTCGCAGGTGTAAACGCATTCGCTGCACTGCTCAGAGAGTTGGTTGCTGCGGTCGCCATGTTTAATCCTCAAGCAAGTTTATTCAGTTCACGGTCAGCGCCGGACGGCTTGCCGCGCTTTGCTTTCTTTGCCCGAGCCTCAACACGGTCGAGCATCGCATAAAGTTTCCGAGCGCCTGCATCGGATGAACCATTACCCAGTTCAGATACGACACGGGCAGGAATCACAAACTCTCCATCTGCCAGTCGAGCCTCTTGGCCCGAGTCAGCGAAGCGGGCAGGAATGGAATCAGACACACCGTCGCCATTCCCTTTAAGGAATCTTCCCTTGGCAAGCATGGCGATACCGCCGGGCATGTAGCCGCCGGAAGCATTGGTAATGACGGTGGTGTTGCCGTCCTGAATCATGTCGCTACCGGGCAACGGCACAACGCCTCCACCGCCAGATTCTTGGGCGGGAGCGGGCGCAGCCGGACGGACCAGAAACTCTTCTGCCGTCTTGGGTGTGTATCCGGCAGGTGCAAACCGACCGGGCGTGAAGTAAGAGATGCCACCCTGTCCGGGACGATACGGCACAGATCGCATCACTGCCGGTGCCATCTCGCCTTCTTTGGGCGTTATCGATTCGTACGTGACCGGACGCTGTTGAGCCATCGGCGTCTGAGTACGCTCGTAGGTGAACTTGGGGATACCACCTTGGTAACCCACAGGCTGCTGAGAAGACTGGCCCATCATTCTGTTTAAAAGAGCGGCTACGCCACCCATGCCGACCAGTTGACCAAGTTTGCCGTAGTCGGACTTGCCGGTAAACAAAGAGCCAAGAGACTTCAGAGCACTACCGCTGCTCGTGTCCAGACCGATACCTTTGAGCAACTGACCAAGACCGCTAAATTGGAAGTCCCACGTCGGATTTCCGCTTGGGTCGCGTGCCAATGGCAGATCGGCCTCCTGGTCCACAAACTGACCGTCATAAGTCATTTGAGGCCCGGTGTCATACCCAAGTTCTAGATTTGCTTGCGCGGTCGGATCGTAGGACATATCAGCCCCTTCCAATAATCTTCATCAGTTCATCGACTGTCGCTGCCGGATTCTCTTCAGCAAGCGACATTAAACGGGTGTAGGCATCTTCTGATGCATTTTCTCCTCCCTCACCCTCTAGAGCAAGTTCCATAGAGCGACGGGCCTGTTCTTTCCTGCCCTGGAAGTCGGTGACATCCGCCATCGACTTGGACTTGTCTCCAAACTGGACCGCGCCCTTTCCATAAAACACGTCTGCCAACCCTGGGCGAATCTGTGCCGGTTGGGCGGCAGGCTGCTCCGGCATAGGTGTAAACCTTGCCTGCGGACGCACTGGTGGCCTGACCGGCGGCCTTGTTGGGGTCGGCGGTTTCGGCGGCGTGGGCGTAGGAGTAGGTGGTGTGGGCGTCGGCGGGGTAGGCGTCGGCGGAGTTGGGGTTGGAGGTGTCGGTGTTGGCGGAGTTGGGGTTGGTGGAGTAGGCGTCGTCGGCGTCGGAGTTGTTGGCGTTGGCGTTGGAGTCGGAGTGGGCGTAGGACTCGTAGGTGTAGGGGTAGGTGTCGGACTCGTCGGCGTTGGAGTTGGACTGGTTGGCGTCGGGGTCGGAGTTGTAGGCGTAGGTGTAGGCGTTGGCGTGGTCGGAGTGGGGGTTGGAGTCGTTGGAGTAGGTGTTGGCGTTGTCGGCGTAGGAGTAGGACTCGTCGGTGTAGGCGTAGGAGTCGTGGGAGTCGGAGTGGGACTGGTGGGGGTCGGGGTTGGGCTCGTCGGCGTAGGCGTCGGCGTTGTAGGAGTTGGAGTGGGCGTAGTTGGAGTGGGTGTCGGACTCGTCGGTGTAGGAGTCGGAGTAGGGCTCGTAGGTGTGGGCGTCGGACTTGTGGGAGTCGGAGTAGGCGTAGGAGTGGTAGGAGTCGGAGTGGGACTTGTTGGCGTAGGTGTAGGAGTTGTCGGCGCCGTCGGGGCAGTAGGAGTGGTAGGCGCAGTGGGAGCCGTAGGCGCTGTCGGCGTTGTGGGAGCGGTTGGCGCTGTCGGAGTGGTTGGAGCCGTAGGCGTAGTGGGTGCAGTTGGCGCCGTTGGAGTCGTGGGCGCTGTAGGTGTGGTCGGAGCAGTGGGCGCCGTAGGCGTAGTTGGCGTAGGGGTGGTTGGTGCTGTAGGAGCGGTAGGCGCAGTCGGGGCGGTCGGCGTCGTTGGCGCCGTCGGGGTGGGTGTTGTAGGTGCGGTGGGGGCCGTAGGGGCCGTGGGCGTAGTTGGGGCCGTCGGCGCCGTCGGTGTTGTTGGTGCTGTTGGGGTGGTGGGCGCGGTTGGAGCCGTGGGGGTTGTAGGCGCCGTCGGTGTTGTAGGCGTGGGAGTCGTGGGCGCGGTAGGCGCCGTGGGTGCCGTGGGTGCAGTAGGAGCCGTCGGGGCGGTGGGCGCGGTCGGTGTTGTTGGGGCCGTTGGTGCTGTGGGGGTCGTGGGCTTGGTTGCCGTAACGGTCTGTCCAAGACCCAAGTCACCGGCAGTCAGCGTTGTGAGGTCGCCAGACGCATCCAGGCCCGTCATCACAATGGTGCTCGGATCAATATTGACCGACCCAGCGCCGCTACCAAGAACCTCGTTTACATAGTCGTTGATGATCGTCTGGCTATCCAACCCCTCAAGGTCGAATGCAGACCCTGTGACTGTTGTAGTCGGGGTAGGTGTGCCAAGGACATCACCAAGAGTCAAGACCTGCCCACCCTGGCCTGTGATGACCGGAGTTGTCGGGGCAGTAGGTGCCGTTGGGGCTGTGGGTGCAGTCGGAGTCGTGCCTCCGCCGGTGACAGAGCGGCTTATATCGCCTGCCGTCCCGGGTAAATTTAACCCGCCCGCAACGACCCCGCCGATAACGCCTTCTTGGGCTCCCTCGGCAATATCTTGTCCGATGTCCGCAAGCGTGACATTCTCAAGCCCCTTGACTGAGCCAGTTATTCCAATGTTTGTACCTGTGCCTTCAGTTGTTTCGGTTACAAATTCTTTGCCAATAGTTTTTGCAAGATTACTTAGTGCTGTGGCAGTTGATACGGTGGCATCTCCTGCATCATCAGTAAATGATCTGCGAATAATTGTTTGCGTTGCCGGATCGCCACCCGCAACTTTGTTTACACCGAAGGTGGTCAAAGCCCCATTTAGGAGCGCATTTGCGCCTGACCTGCGAGCCGCCTGATCGGCCTGCTCTTCGGTCATTTGACCAGACTGTACCAACGGATCAAGATTTGCCCTGCGCTCCGCGTATGCTTGCGAATTGGCAGAGCCTGCGTTTTCAACAATTTCTAGTGCAGTATCTGTGCGAAGGCCAAATTTTGTGGCAATAGTTTCGGCCACGTTGAGGGCCAATGATGTTCCCTTAACAGCCAGGGCAAGTCCAAGTTGCGGGGTTTCTTGAAATAATTCTTTAAGGCTTAGATAAGCAACGCCTTTGGCGTTTTCAACAGCGCCACCAAAAATTGCCTTTGTAGTATCAATAAAACCCTTGGCATCTTTAATCCCCTGCGACCAATTGTTTATCTGGCTCGCAACATCATCTGGAATCCTATCGCTTGCGGCATTTACGGCCTCACGCAGCATTCTGTTTGTTGAACTATTGGGCGGCGTATTGGTCAGCCAGTTGTGAACTCCCTTAATATCTTGGGCCAGTTCAGTCATTGAGTGAACAAAGTTGGTCGCAATGACCCCGCCGCCCAACGCATCAATTGCTGCATTTGCTGTATCTGCTGCGCCAGTTGGCAAGAATTTATCAGCAATAGTTACACGCTGCCCCAAAGCGCCGGGCACGCCCGCATCTGAGAAGCCAACTTCGTAGTTGACGCCAGGAGTTCCGGGTGGCTTGTTTGTGGCAAAGATGTCTGCGTTTGGTTCGTCAGTAAAGTAACTTGGATCAGCAACACGGTCGGCAGTAAGTTTCGTACTAATCGGCAGAACGCCACCAGTCCTACCACTCATCCACTGGCTAACAGCATCACGCAGACCTTGCTCATCATTCAGGAAGATGTAACCTGCCATCCGCGACAAGGTGCCGCGATCAAGTTTGTTTACATCTACAAGGTCACTGACCAAGTTTGCTGCCCTGGCCTGATTCTCATGGGTGATGTATGCGCCAGTGCCAAGTTGATTGCCGATAGCGAACTGACCTGTAGTGCCTGTGCTGGTCGTTCCCGTTGTGCCCGTCGTATCTGCTGCGCCGGTCGTGCCTGTTGTCCCCGCAGTACCCGCGCCCGCAGTCGGCAAAGTTCCCGATGTGCCACCAATGACATCAAGAAGATCATCGACATCGCTCAACCCCGTGGCCTGCAAATCCCCGCCAGTAACCTGTGTAGTGCTGCCTGTGCCTGAAAGACGACTGGTGCGACCGGGATCAGACATGGCCGCGCCGAACTGCTGTGCCGCGTTGGTGATGGCGTTTATGTTTCCAGACTGAAGAGCCTGCAACAACGTAACTGCACGTCCCGCAACAACCGTGTCTTGACTGTTGGCAAGTTGTCCTAGCGATGCAATGGCCTGACCGTACTGACCCTTTTGCACAGCCATAAGGGCAGATGCGCCTTTGGATGCGTCCGCAAGCGTAAAGCCGGTATCACCAATCTGAGTGCCCATGAAATCGGCACCAAACGGAGAACTAGCAATAGCCGATAGAGCCGCAGCCCAGTTTTTATTCTGGACGGCATTGGCAATGTTTGCACCTGACGCAATCATCTGATACGTCGGCTGCGCCATGCCTAAGAAAGTGCCTGTTGATCCAGCAAATCCAGCCCCCGCACCGGCGGCAGAGCCAATAGCCGCAAGGTAATTGCCTTGCCCTGCCTGTATTGCTGCATTTGCAAGCATCCCATAAGGGCCAAGCGCAGGCAGTATCCAACTTGCTATCATCGAGACAGGTTTTTTCCATCCCTCTGAGTAATCAAATTGAGACTGACCGATTATCTTGCCTGACGAATCATAGGTAATTTCAAAACCGCTGTCAGAACCAGTAAATACTTTCGATACTGAATTTTGAAGATTACCGTTTACATCGTAACTTAATGTGGTTTCAATAGGTTTGCCATCCGGGCCAACTTGTGATCTTGAAGCGGTAAACCCTGTTCCGGTTGCGGCACCAGAAGAATCGTACATGTTTGGCATTGCACGAACCGTAAACCCGCCGAACTGCTCGCCCGGATCGTTAAACGTGCTGCCCTCTCCAAGATCAAATGCTTGCGTGCGAGACGTAACCAGACGCTGTGCTGCGTTAGGGTCTGCTCCAAGAATATTGGTAATTAAATTTGCAGGGTTGCTTGTATCAATTGTTCTTGCAGCCGCTGCGCTAGTGGCTGCCGTTGTCGGCGCAGGTGTCGTTGGGGTGGGTGTTGGAGTTGTAGGCGTCGGCGTCGGTGCAACACCAAGATCACCCGCCGTCAGCGTCTGACCGGACGTATCCGTGAGGATGGCTGTTGTCGGCGTTACCGCTGTAGGCGTGGGTACAGTCGGGGCAGTGGGCGTCGGGACGGTCGGAGTAGGAGTGGGTGTGGTTGGCGTAGGAGCCGTTGGCGGCTGAGTACCCGTCGCCCGGTAGTAGTCATCCAGGGTGAAGTTGGTGCCGAGGGCCCGGTTCCATTCCGATACGGTCTGACTGGGAGTCCATCCCTGTTGCGCTGCGTATTGAAGACCGCGCTGAGTTGCCAGGGTGTCGTTTGCACCGCCCGCATACATGTAGTCGCGGAAGTTAAACGGGGCGGCGGCACTTGGTGCAGGAGCGGGGGCAGTAGCCCGGGCCTGATACTCAGGCGACTTTAAGAACTCTGACCGAACCATCTCAGGCGTGTACCCCTGAGTGTTCATGGCATTCAGCCAAAAGTTGAACCCACCCTCATCCGGCGCACGGTTGAATACGCTTTGGTACAGACCCGTCAGAGTTTCTGCATTGTTGGGCTGCGCCGTCTGTCCACCTACGATGTTCCGCAGGTCCTGCTCTGTCGGCTCGCGCTCGTCAAAGAAGTTGTTCATCGGCTAATCTCTTCCCAGTCCAAAGAGCCCAAGACCTGATTACCGTTGGCCGCAGCCGTGCAAGCAAGCGTCAGTTCATACGCAGTGGCGGTGAACGGATCG
>JAIXXE010000076.1 GCA_027490875.1 Alphaproteobacteria bacterium | reverse complement strand
TTGCCACAATGCGGGCAATGCCCACGCAGGCCTTGCCCTCGTTGCTATGGTAAAATAGCGCTTCATCGCCCACCTGCATGGCCAGCAAATGCTGCTTGGCAACATGGTTGCGCACGCCATCCCAAAACGTGCTGCCGTCGCGTTCCAGCTGCTGCCAGCTGTACTTAAAGGGTTCCGATTTTATCAGCCAGTACGCCATGGGCACTTCCAAAATACACGAAAGCTTAAGGCGCCGGCGGTGTGCCTTGCAGCGCGCGCCACGTTGGCGGCTGCGTGGCCGATAGCCCCGGGACAGCTTGCAGCAGGCCACCACCCAGCTGCATTAAGGGCTGCATGTGTACCGGCGCAGTGGGCGAGACCGTTGCCGTAACGCCTGCACCAGCCCCCACACCAGCGCCAAGTCCGGCAACGACACTGGGGCTCGCCACACGCGTGGGCGATGGCAGCGACGGCGCCAGACGCTTGGCGCCCGGTTTGGCTGGCGCATCGGTCGCAAAGGGTTCGTCGGCGTCAAAGATTTGCGGTGGTTCGGTAAACACCCGCCCACCCGCCGCCACACAGCGGCGCGGGAAGGTATAGATAAGACCATCGCCGCCGCGTAAACATTCATTAAAGCTGGTCAGTTTGGCGCTCTTTAAGGTAGGGGGTTCAATCGTTTCCAGCAACAGATTGTTATTGGCGAGCAGGCATTGCCGTGGCGTGGTTTCAATCACCCGTTGGCCCAGCAGTCGGCATTGCTCGAAGGTATAGACAGGCAGCACCGTGGCGCCAATGATTTGGTCGCGCCGCACGCGGGCAGTGCCAAACAGCCAGTACTCGATGCGGCGGCCTGGGTCTTTGGCCAGCAGGTTATCGGGCCCAAGGCCCATGCTGCCCATGAACACCCGAAAGGGCAGGAACCGGCGGCCATCCTTGGTTTGCAACAGCACCATCAGGCCGTTGTAGCGCGGGTCGGGTTTGGCCAAGTTGGGCCAGATGGCATCATCGGGCACTGGTGCTTGGTTAAGCGTTGCCAGCTTATTCAAAAAAACCGTCAGTGCGGTTTGGCTCATGCGCCAATAGGGGTTATTTTCGCCAAGGCCAACATCCACGGCCACCAAACCCACCTGCATGTCCTCGCGGTAGGTGGCAATGGCATCCAGCGTGGGCAACAGCAAGGCATCCTGCGGGAGGGGTACATCGGGGTTAAACTGACCCGAAATCGGCACAAACGGGCGGGTTTCGCGGGGTGGCTCGACTGGCCAATCGGCGATGATGTTACGGTCGGTCGGCTGGGCCAGAACAGCTCCGGCCAACAGGGCGAGGCCTGCAGCAATACCCAAAACGGCAGGGCTAAAACTCATGTTCGCGCGGCCTCATCATCAGGTACTCCAATGCTTGCAAGGGGGCCACATCGCCGTGCAGCACGCCGTCCATCGCGGCAATAATGGCCAATTCTACGCCCAGGCTTTGGGCCTGCACGGTGGCAATGCGGGCGGCCAAAACCCCTTCCACTGTGCCGAGTTTAAGCCGTGCTTCGGCCATCGGCACGCCCTTACCCACCAACTGCCCAAAGCGGTAGTTGCGGGAAAGCTGGCTGGTCGCCGTCAGCAGCAGGTCGCCCATCCCTGCAAGGCCGTACAGAGTCTGTTCACGCCCGCCCATTGCATGGGCCAGTTTGGCCATTTCAGCCAGCCCACGGGTTAGCAACGTGGCCCGCGCATTGTGCCCAAGCTGCAAGCCTTCCACCATCCCAGCCAAAATGGCCAAGACGTTTTTAAGCGCACCGCCCACCTGTGCCCCCACCATATCGTCGCCTTCGTAAAGCCGAAACCACGGGGTGGCAAAGGCCTCGGCCACTTCAGCCCGCAAGGTAGCATCGGGCCCCGCCAGCAGGCAGGCCGTAAGCTGCTGCTGCATCAGTTCGGCGGCAAAGGTCGGGCCGGTTAAAATCACCTGCGGGCATTGCGGCACTGCTTCGGACCACACCCGACTTAACAAGGCGCCGTCGCGTTCCCGAAACCCCTTGGCTGCAATCACCAACACGTGCTGCGGCCCCAGCACATGGGCCAGCCGTGTGGCGTAGTCATCATTCACGTTGCTGGGGAGGGCAATGATCACCAAGCGCGCTGCCTGCACACTGGCCACCAGGTCAAGGCTACCGCGCACGGCTTCGTGCACCTGTTCGTTGGGGTAGCGTTTGCGGTTACGATGGTGGCGCTGCAGGTCATCCACCACCAAGGGGTCGCGGTCCCACACCACCACGGGGCTGCCAGCATAGGCCAAGGTGTTGGCCAAAGCCGTGCCCCAAGCACCACCGCCTAACACCACACAGGGCGTAACCGCTTTCATGCAATCATTCCCGCCTTAGGCATCGGCCTGCGGCTGAATGGTTTGCAACTCCCAGTTAGGGTCGGGGCTACCGAGCGCGCGGGCAAATACCCAACGGCTCCGCACCGCCCGTGGGGCGGCTTTGCCAACGCGGTGAGTGGCGGTAAAGGCTACCTCCAGTATGGCCGTACGGCCATTCAGGCGGGCCCCCAGCAGCGTGGCTTTGGGCTCGGCTTCCACCAATATCTTGGCGGGGTTATCTTCCCATTCCGCCATCACCTCCTGCTCAAACTGCGGGCCACACAGGTTAATCACGCCTTCTTGGTCGCGCGCGTTGTAGCACTCGTAAAAATACTGATAGGCGGCAATCGAGCCCGCCAGAAAATCGGCATGGTCAAAGCCCGGGTCGAGCGCCTTGATTTGGTCAACCCCTTCAAGGTGGGCCACATCGCGTGGGGCCAGTGCGGCCTTGCGGCGCCCGCGTGCGGGGGCCTGTTGTTCGGCCACGGGTTCCATCAGGCCGTCGGCTTCATCAAAGGGGGTGGTGGCTTCTGTGGGCTCGGCCAAGTCACGGGTAGCGTCGCGGGTCGCCTCACGGGCAGCCTTACGGCGACCAAACAGGCGTTCAAAATCGGCCTTGCGGGTGGCGGCGTCGCGGGTATCGGTTGGCAGGTTAAACTTCATAAAACGGCTTACCACCACGGCCAACACCACGCCTACAATCAGTAAATCTAGCCAAGCCATGGGTTATTCTTTCCTTAAGTGAAGCCACCATAGCCTACTTCGGCACCTTGCGCCAAGGCCTTTGCTCGTTTACTGCTTAGCGTATGCCCGAACTTCCTGAAGTTGAAACCACCCGCCTTGCGCTGGCCCCTTTTTTGGTGGGCCAAACGTTGCAGCAGGTCACCATCCGCGCGCCCAAACTGCGGCAACCTACCCCGCCAGCCGCCAGCTTGCAGGGCCGCACTGTGCTGGAACTCACGCGTCGGGCGAAGTATCTGCTCGCGATGCTCGATGACGCCACCACGCTGCTGATTCACTTGGGCATGAGCGGCCGTTTTTCGGTCTTTCCGCACGGTGGTATTGGGCAAGTAGCGGCACCGCTTAGCCAGTACCCGCACCCGCCTTTGGCCAAACACGACCATGCCATTCTTACCACCCCAACGGCCGAGCTGCGCTACAACGACCCACGTCGTTTTGGGCTGTTGTTGCATCTACCCACCAACACCTTGGCCACCCACCCCTTGCTGGCCAACCTTGGGCCTGAACCGTTAACAGAGGCCTTTACGGGCGTTGCCCTGCACGCGGCGCTGCGCAGCCGCACCACGGCGCTTAAGCCCACCTTGATGAACCCCGCCGTCGTGGTGGGGATTGGGAATATCTATGCGTCGGAAAGTTTGTTTATGGCGGGGCTGCACCCCACAATTCCCGCCAATCGGTTAAGCCTGAACCAGTGCGGGCGTTTGGCCAAAGCGATGAAAGCCGTGCTCCATCACGCCTTGGCAACGGGCGGCAGCACGCTACGCGACTTCAGGCACCCCAGCGGCGAGACAGGGCATTTTCAGGATGAGTTTATGGTGTACGACCGTGCCGGAGAGCCATGCCGCGTCTGCGGTACGGTCATCCAGCACAGTGTACAGGCCCAACGCAGCACCTACTGGTGCCCCGTGTGTCAGCCGCTCGCCCCGGCATTGTAAGGGCTGCCCGGACGCCGAACGAAGGTTCTACGCCATGAGGCATGGAAATCATCATGCCACTGTTTTTCGTCCTGAAGGCATCTCCGTAAGATTTGTTCGAACAAATCCAGCGGTACATATAGGTCGTACTTCAAGCCGGTAAAGAGCGTGGTAGCACGCGTTACCAACGCTTCAATCTCAGCTGGCGACATCTGGGCGGAAACCGCGAAGCGGAACCACATACGACTCGCGAAGCGCCTTATATCAGCCGCAAGTTCTTCGACATGATTCGGATCCTCGGCATTGAAGCCTTGGATGCGTCTAAAAAGGGAAATTCTGTCCATTGTATCCTCCCAGTGGACATGTTGGAGATGGCCATCTATAAACCTTTCATGCATATTTTGGCAATAGAGACCTCGGCCGACGATACCGCCACCGCGGTGGTAACACTGGCGCCCGATGGCCGTGGCACCATTGCGGGGCAGGCCCGCTACACCCAAGCCGCCGAGCACGCCAAGTACGGCGGGATTGTGCCCGAGCTGGCCAGCCGCGCCCACCAAGTACACCTAAAGGCCCTGGCCGAATCCACCATGGCAGCGGCGGGTTTATCGTTCCAACACATTCACGCCATTGCCACCACCACCGGCCCGGGGCTAACCACCGCGTTGGCGATGGGTGCGAGCTTTGGCAAGACGCTGGCGCTGGCCTTGGACAAGCCCTTTTTGGCCACCAACCATATGGAAGGCCATGCGCTCTCGCCCCTGCTGGCACCCGATGGCCTACTGGCCACGGCTTTTTTAACCCAGCATCAACCCTACCTGCTGTTGCTGGTCACTGGCGGCCATACGCAGTTGCTGCAGGTAAATGCGGTGGGCAGTTACCGACTGCTCGGCACCACCCACGACGATGCGGCGGGCGAATGCTTCGATAAGGTCGGCGCGCTGTTAAACCTGTCGCATCCGGCGGGGCCAAACTTGGCGACACTGGCAACCACGGGCAACCCGCAGGCCGTGCCCCTGCCCTTACCCAAAACGGCGAATGACCTAGATTTTTCCTTTTCTGGCCTTAAAACGGCAGCACGGCAAGCGGTGGGCAGCGGGCACTATACAGCCGCCGATGTGGCTGCCAGCCTTGAGGCCACCATCGCCACCGTGTTGGCCAACAAGCTGGCCTTGGCGCTGCACCACACAGGCCTTAAGCAGGCCGTGGTGGCAGGCGGCGTGGCCGCCAACAACACCATCCGTGCCGCCTTGGCAAAGGTGTGCCAGCAACAGGGCGTGACGTTTACGGCCACGCCGCTGGAACTCTGTACCGACAACGCCGCCATGATTGCCTACGCCGCCGGGCTGCGCCTGCAACACGGCCTGCCCGACGGCGGCGGCCTAAGCGCCC
Organism: Alphaproteobacteria bacterium; assembly: GCA_027490875.1. Taxonomy (GTDB): domain Bacteria; phylum Pseudomonadota; class Alphaproteobacteria; order UBA2136; family UBA6156; genus JADCGN01. The sequence continues at coordinate 778 of JAIXXE010000076.1, read as the reverse complement.
CGTTGCACCCGCGCTGGCCGCTCGAAGGGGCCTAAAAACGAGAAATAGCCCGCGAACGGGCTACTCTCGACGCACAGGGCTGGCGCGTTCAGGGCGTATTCTGCCTGATGTACCGCACGACCTTCATGGTGAAATCCAGCACCAAAAAGAGGGTCAAGGCGCAGATGCCGAGGACCAAGGATACAGACAACGGTGTGGGCGTCAGGCTTTCCATAGAGTTGTAGAGGAAGTGCGCAAGCACGACCAAACCTACAAACATGGCGAAGTGTAAAGCGGCCCCCAAGACAGCCTGGGGTGGCGCTTTATCCTTTGCGTCGAAGCCGAAGCCCGCCGCGATTATGTTTAAAAGGGTCATAGATTTCTCCTGGTAACTGTAGACCTGAACAAAGTGCTTAGAGGCTTTTTGCGCCCCTCGCAAGCAGAAAGTGGCGCCACAACTGGTACAAGAGAGCTCTTGCCTTTATCATTCTAAAGTACTGTTAAGTATTGAAAAACTTTCTCTTGCCAAACCGCTCCTGCCAGCTTATAAAGCAGCCAACGTAACAAAACCCCTCCCCCATGTCTGCTGAACCCTCTCGCCCTTTGGCCCGTCTCGCGGTGTTGCTGGTGGCTTGCTGGTGCGCCCTGTTGGCCCCCGCCCATGCCAGCGAGGCACACAAACGCACGTGGGATTACCCGCCCTTCGGCGCCACCGACATCGCCCTGTTTCAGGCCTTTGAAGCAAGCTGCAGCAAGTTTACAAGCTGGCCCAAGGGGCGGCAGTTGCACAAGACCAACA
>JAIXXE010000154.1 GCA_027490875.1 Alphaproteobacteria bacterium | reverse complement strand
TAGTTTTGTTGCTGAGCGATTCGAAATAGAATACGACTCAACACCGCCATTTTCGATAGCGGCGATTGCCGTTTGAACACGCTCTAATTGCTCTGCCGTGGATGCCATGACTCAATCATGGCAATGCAAACCATTTAGCCTATAGAGTGCTTTCCACGGTCATGGAAGCTTGTGGCTAATCGTCTGTATATCTTTGTAGCGATGGTCGATTTTTGAATTGAGTTGTGACCAAGGACGACAGAAGCGGCAATGGCAGTGCCGAATTATGATTGTCTGATCTGGTTCACAAATGCGCTCTGTATGAACCACGACGCCATAGCGGTATCCTGCTGGACGCATTGCAGCACACTCCGAGTGCTCGCGCGGAACGTATCGCCCTGGATTCTGCATTTCGCGAATGTACGCTAGCTGCTCTGGTGTCAACTTGCTTTCATCGTATGGGGCAATAGGCTCAACGCTGACAGGCACCGTAACCCCTTCCGTCGTCGCCGTAGTTTCGCCCACAACTTCCGCAGTAGTCTCCACGGTTGGCAATGGCTCAATTACCCGCTGGTCAACGTGCATCGTCGTTCGGTGATCGCGTTTAGGCTTGGTCATTGTTCGGCTCACTGAGAGTCCTTTCGTTATGTGTACGCTAGCAGGCTGTGGTAATCGTTCACTCGCTTTCGCCTTGGCTTTTTAATCCGCAGTGACTTCTGCTTCAGCTTTTCAGTGAGCCGCTCAACCTGCGATTGCAAGCCTGCGATAACTGATTGGCTTTCGGCTCTCTGGTTCGATGCAAGTGAGCGAACAACGTCAATCCGCCGCTCAAGTTCAATCAGCCGATAGAAAGCCCATCGCAAAATGTACTGGTTGCGTCCGTTTAGCTGATGCTCTAGTTCGTGAATGAGCGCCGCCAACTCTTGCGCGACGACTGTGTTAATTGGTGCCATGCACCTAGATTGCAAAGTCAACTCCATCACCGTCCCCTCCTCTTATTAAACCGCTGCATCCAGCCGCTTGGATTACGTGGCAAACCATGTTGCCTGCTTGCTGGTTTCGGCTTGTCAGTCTTCGGCACCGCCTGCAATTCAGCAGTAGGCCCCAAGAGCTTAATGCCCATTGCTTCCGATGCCGCAGCAGCCATGTATGTTGCGTCCAGCCAGTGGTTGTTGTCGTTGCGCACGTCCCAATATGTCTTGGTGCCCTTGCCTTCTTTAAATTCTGAGACGAACTGCTCTGCTACTATGTGCTGGCTGTACGAGGAATGGCCGCGCCCGTCTGCATCGAATAGCGAAAGACTTCCCTTCCGCAGCATGTTCTGCTCGTCAAATGTTGGCGTTAAAAAGCGCTCGTGAACCCATTGCTTCCAATGCGAAGAATCGAGGTGGTAAAGCCACAGCCCTTCGTTCTCTTGCTTGGCTGCGTAAATGTTCGAGCCGGGAATTATTCCGGCTGACTCTTTGGTCTTGGGGTAAAACGGCGATTGCCCTTTGCTGGGATGAAATGGACCTCTTACCTGTCTACAAAACTCATAAGCAGCGCGCGTATAAGCACCCGAGTCCACTAAGCAAAAATCAACCCGCCGATGATTACCCGCTGAATCGGTATAGCCTTTATTCAGCAGTTCATCACGCCAGTTCAGTAAAGCGGTATAGATGGCTGGCTCCGAAGCTACAATGTCATCGGCCTTTGACTGCTCCCGTACCTCACGATTTCCCAGCACTTCAACTACGCCATAGTCCACCACAACACCACCAGCACCAGGCCACCACGCAACTACAGCCCAATGGCAGTAGTGCTTGCCCAAGTCAATCGCTGCCGTGAGCGCAGTACAGTTCATCGGCAACTGACGTCGCGATAGTCCGCTTCGACGACTGGCCACAATCTCTGCCGTGAGTCCAGATCCGACCGGGCCAACATCCTCTGGCGGGTCGTTGTCGATTTCCGTTGCAACTGCCTTAGCGCCAACATCGGCCACGCGGTTGTAGTATGCGTGAATCGTCGACAGCTCCATTGGCTCGCCGTCTGCGTGGATCTTTTTTGAGTACGAGTAGGGATTAGAGACGACAGCACCAGCTTCAATTTCATTTTGCCGCTCTTTCCAAAACCTAAAAGCCTCTCTTGCGTCTGGATCGTCTGACTTCCGCCCGCGCCGCATTTCTATGTACTGTTCAACCAAGTCCATGCGGTCGGGTTGGCGAATCATCTTGCGGAATCGTTTGCCGCGCCACGATGGTTTCTGCGCTGGGTCTGTGTACTTGTAGGCGATGCACTTGCGATTCTGGATGGTGCAAAGCATCACGCGACTGATTCGCTCCGATGAAGCCCCCAATCCCGCAATATCCTGCTCTAGTATCTCTTCGTTCTTTTCGATGAGCGTATCGGAGTTTGCCGCCTCTCTATCCTCCATGTCGTCAATGATGGCGATAGTTGGCCGCTCATCACGGAAGTTAGTACCACGAACTGGACCGTCGATGCCCATTGATGCAATCAGTTGTCCGCACGCCACCGAACCCCAAGGCAAGTTTGGAATGGTGGGGAAAATCAAATGATCGCCAGCTATCTCTATGTTCGTTTCGACGTTCTTGTAAGTCTGCATTCTTCCGCGACTAGACCAGCCGCCAACCTTCCAGAATGGATAACCGATTTCTGGGAAGTCATCTCGAAACAGCTTCGATTGCTGTAGCTTTTCCTTGATGTTCTTTAGTTCGCCTTCGGCCTTCTTTTGTGACTTGCCTATTACTATCGGAAATCGAGATAAGCCGGAAAGCATCAGGAACAAAGCAACATAAAGAGCGAGCCGCGTTTTTCCTTCGCCACGCGGACCAGCTATGGATTGATCGCCTCCATACCTCGCTGCTGAAATGATGTCGTTCATCATCTCGCGCCGGTCGCTGGTAAACGGCTCGTAAAAGACTTGGCCGAAGTATGTGTTTAGGAATAGCTCGCAGTCACGAAGGCACCGTTCACGCTGTGCCGGATTCTTGGGCTCTGGAAACTGGATGTCTCTAAGTGCTAGCCGCTTCTCTTCCTTGCGTGTTTTGTCCGCTTCCGCTTCCGACATTTGCTTCGGTGGCAGTTCCGTCAACAACGATGCCCCGGTCGGATGCAAGCTTAGCAAGCTCTCCAACTGGGATTCGTTGAGCGATTGCAACCATCCGTAGTCTTCTGTCGTCATCGGCTCTTTCACGCTTAGCGTCTATCGCATCGGCCATCATCAATGCCTTGATAGCGTTGATCCTGTCCGAGTCCTTTTCAGCACCAGCAGCTATTGCCGCCAACTGTGCTACACAATCCTGCTTAATGTCATCTGGTACGTTCCAACCACTTCGCATTGCACGCATCAACAATCTGATGTCAGCGTTTGTCTCAACTACCACACACCTTCCCCAACCCCTGAACTACAAAGACAGCAAGAAATTCACACGCGATATCGGTATGAT
>JAIXXE010000022.1 GCA_027490875.1 Alphaproteobacteria bacterium | reverse complement strand
GATCACCGATGTCAGGTACAGGCGATCCTCCGTCTTTCCGTTGTTTACCCATGTGTTGATCTCAATGAAGTTGGGATTGTTCTCGTTGATTTCGAGTTCCGTGATCATCCACAGATCCTCGAAGTCGTTCACGCCGTGCCGCTCTTCGATGATCTTCTTGACATCAGGAATCATGCCCCCTGCCAAGTGTCCGAGTGGACTATCAGATTCAATCTGCACCTTGAACATTTGCCCTCCTCATCTTTGCTCGCATCTCGTCGATCGGAATCAGCCACTCAATCGGCATGCTGAACACCCAGCTCCCGCGAGGAAGCGTGTTCCCCTGTTTGTCTACAGGCTCGACAAGTACGCATTCCTTGCCGCATAGATCAAAGCGCTCTTCGCTGCACACACGCGCGCGGAAGTAGACGATGTCATTCGGTGCAGGTGCATGGGATTGCGGTGTCACTCTTCCTCCTTGAAGCAGTCCCATTCGCGAATTCTTGTATTCGACGATGCCTGAAACGAAATGCCAATATGGATCAACTGATTGAGTTCGCAAACGATCTTGCGCGCCTCGTCTCGTTCAGCGGTAAGCGTTTCCACGCGCTGCTGTAGTTCCGTAATAGTTTCGCGGAACTCATCAGCGTTTCTTACAGATTCGTCGGGCTCCTTGAAGCAGTCCCAGCCGCGCAATTCTGCGGTACGCTTCAGCGTGTGATACATCTTTTTGGTGTGCCGACACACAAGGCGCCTCGCATGGTCGCGCTCTGCGGTCAAGCGCTTAATTTCTTCGTGATGCGGCTCGGCCATGACATTTCCGTCCTGCCACATCTCAAGTTGAGTGCGCAGGCGTTCGATTTCGTCGGCGGCTTGCAAGCGTTCTGCATTACCCATGTCAGTCATGGATGTCCAATTGATTCGCAGACGATCTACGATGTCAACACTCATCGTGCCTCCCTTGCGATGCGCTCGCCGATCCATTCCATGCAGTTCACGGCCATGCTGTTTCCAAGCGCCTTGTAGCGCGGACCATCAGGACATTGATCAGCAGGCTTGCCGCGCCACGAGATCAGCGTCCAATCGTCGGGGAATCCTTGCAGCCGCTCGCACTCGCGAGGGGTCAGGCGGCGAACGGTCATTTGAGTTGCCACCGCATGCGTATCACGCTCGCCGACATCCCATCCGTTGATCGTGTTGCTCTGTTCAGCCTCAACCCATGATTCGTCATCGGTGCTGCTTTGCGCGCGCTTGGCCTTGCGGAATGGAGAAAAGATAACTTTGCCGTCCTCGAAATACTGCGATCCAACGCCCTTGTAGTCGCGGGCGCAAAGGGGTCGAATCACGCGGTTTCCTGCGGGTTCGTAACTACATTCATCAATGCCTCCTTCAGAATCGGGGGCATCGCCTTGCCTCTTCGTTCGGCGCGGCGCAGAATCCCGCTGCACGCTTTCGCCGTCAAACAGAACCGACGCGGCAGATCGCATGTCTCTAAAACATCCGACAACGAACACACGTCGCCGACGCTGCGGGACGGCATGGGGATGCCGTTGTGTTCGGACCCATTGAGCGTCCAACACCCTGTACGCCCACCCATACCCCAATTGCCCCAGCGCCCCGAGGAAGGAACCAAAGTCTCGTCCTTGTCCGCTTGACAGAACACCGGGGACATTTTCCCACACAACCCATCTAGGCCGTAGACGTTCGACGATGCCAAGATATGTAAGCATGAGTCCACCGCGAGGGTCTTTGAGTCCTTGTCGCAATCCTGCAACGCTGAAGGATTGGCAGGGTGTTCCCCCCACAAGAAGGTCCAAATCTCCTGTTGGTAATTTCCATTGCTCATAGTTGGTCATGTCTCCAAAATTCGTGACGTGCGGATAGCGATGTGCGAGAACCGCTGATGGGAATGGTTCGATCTCGGAAAACCCAATCGGCTCCCAGCCCAATGGATGCCATGCGACCGACGCGGCTTCAATTCCCGAGCAGACGGACAAGTACTTCATGTGTAGCGCCCCACGATGAAACCGAATGCGAACAGGAACATGCCCCACCCGATCACGCATGCGATCGTGATGACTTCGATCTGTCGATCATGCTTCTCGTTTGTCTCTGGCAACATGTCGAATTCTCCCTTCTAGAGTCTTCAGTTCCTTCTTCAGTTCAGCGATGCGCTCCTTCAGCCCTGCGATTCGAGCGCGCAGCTTGGCGCGGTCTACGTCGTTCTGAATGCGCTCGTGCCACGGGTGATCGGGCTTTGGCTTGACAACAGTCACTTCGATCTCCATTCGCGATCCAGTATGCGAATCGCGATCTCTGCCATAAGGCGATTGCTGAACTTGAACTTGTACGCGCGGCTCTTCTGCCGGCACAAACGGTCGAGAATGCGTTTGGTCGAATCGCTGATCGCAATGCTGCGCAGCGGACTCTTCTGCTTCATCGGCATTTGACTCTCCTTGTTTGAGAAATGTATGACACAAGTTTGAGTGTGTCAACCCGCGAGCGCACGCGCTTCAGCGGTTTTCCCATTCTTGATCAGATCGATGATCTGACTCGCGCGACGGCGATCGACCTTCTGCGGATCAATCCCTGCGCGGCGCAGCACCCAAGCCTGTTTATCGCTTGGACGTTGCATGATGGCTTCGATCAACTGCGAAGCTTTCCCTGTGTCGAGATTGTTCGTGCGGATACCCGCGCGTTCGAGCATGATCTTCTGCTTTTCAGTCGCAGGGATATTGCGCTGCCACCACGGAACACTCTTCGGCACGATGCCAAGCGCCTCGAATGGATCGATGTCCTGACTCTTGAACGTCGCCTTTCCGATGATGTGTTCGCGCTTGAGCGCCTCCAGCTTCTTCTGATGCTCGCGCTCCTGATGATTGAGCATCTCCAGTACATCGAACTCCTCGCCTGCGCCTGCCTTCTCACGCTGCGCCTTCTCGCGATTGCTTCGAGAAGTCCCGCTATCCATGCTGCCGCCAAGTACATCGCCGGCATGCACAAGCGTGTGCCGACCAGAGTTGCCAAGGAAATCAAGCGCGAGGATGTGGCTCTTTGGCGAGGCAGCGATCGCGGCGCTGCGCTCTTCTGCGGTCGCTAGCCCGTCAATGACGCGCGGCAGCGTTCGCGTGCCACGACCAAGCATCTGCACATAGAGCGCTCGGCTCTGTGTCGGTCGCATCATCGCGATGACTTGCACGCCCTTGCCGTCGTTGGCCGGATCGTCCCATCCTTCTGTGGCAACGGCGACGTTGACGAGATACTGCAACTTGCCTTCAGAGAACTGCCGAAACAGATCGCGGCGAACGTCGCGTGGCGTTCCACCGTGGACGATCGCTGCGGTCCCCGTGTTCATGCCCGATCGATTCAACTGCTCGGCAATGCGCTCCGCGTGCTTCACCGTCGCGGCGAACACAAGTGTCCTGCGGTCACCGACGATCTGAATCATCGGCGACACCATCTCAAGCAATGATGTCTCAAGTGCTGTTTCGAGATCGTTCAATTGGAAGTCTGCACCGTTCTTGCGCGCGGCAGACAAGTCGAGCTTCTCGCATTGCACGAAGCGCTGGCGCACAGGAACAAGCCAGCCATCGCGGATGCCATCCGCCACGTCGTACTGATACGACACGGTGTCAAACACCTGTGCGAGCGCGCGCTTGTCGAGCCGATCGGGCGTTGCAGTCACTCCAAGCAACTTGGAATCTGGGTGCGCCATGTAGTGGTCGATGACCTTCTTGTATGACGCGCTCGGCGCGTGGTGACATTCGTCCACCACGACGAGCCACGGGTGATCATTGCGGAAGCGGTGCATGCGCTTCTTATCACCGCGCCCCGCGCATTGCGTCTGGATGGACGAAACGACAACCGATGAAACGCCGTACATCGATTGCTCGTTGGACCTGAGATCACCCATCTCAATCGCAGCCTCAAGCCCCGTCACTTGACGGATCTTGTCAGCGGCCTGCGTAATCAACTCCTCGCGGTGGGCAAGCACGATGGCCCTGCGGCCCTCGCGGTGCAACGCGCGACGAATGACTTCAGAGAACACAACGGTCTTTCCCAAGCCCGTAGCAAGCACAGCGACGGTGCTTCTGTTGCTCGCGAGCTTCTCGCATATGCCGCGCACGGCATCGTTCTGATATGGACGTAGTTGCATGGTGGCTCCATGTTTATGAGCAGAGAGTATGCCAAGCCGCTTGCACTTCTGACGGCAGGCGCTTCCAACGGTTGTACAGATCCTTCGCCGACTCTGGTGTTTCGCATGTCACACGAGCGAGGAGATTGAATCCTGCATTCAACTTCTCGTGCGCCACACCGATGACAACCATGCGACGGACCTGATGAGTTTCAAAGTTCGACGAGGTCATATCGAAATGGATATTGACCCTTGCGAGAATCGTCAAAGTACTCATCGATTTGGCTTCAAACTGTTCAACCGCGCCTTGTTGACCCAGCCCGTTTGATGGCACTTCTTGCATCCTTCACCTCCGCACTCTGGACATACAGCAGCAGGACGAGCAGACATGACGTGATCGCGAGCATCTCGAATGTGCTTGAGCAAAGCGCTGCCGCTCGTCAGCAGCCAAGCCTCTGCGCTCGTCTTCGACAACTGCTGCGCCATGTCGGCACACGAATCAATCGAAGTGAGCAGTTGTTTGAACAACTGCTTGACCTCGTCGATGTTGGCCTCGCCAAGCGACTTCTCCAATGCGTTATTCGCGCGGCGCTCAGCCGCCTCGCGGATATCGCGCGCGGTTACGTTGCGGTCTTCAATCTCCGCCTCTTCGAGCGCGTCACGCCAAACATCACCGCGCTCATCTTCGTCGATCGCTGCGAGCGCTTCGGCCTGCGCCGCGTTCTCAGGCTGCGGGAGATCTTCGGGCAACGACGCAATAGCCTCGACGGCGCTGATCAACTGCCGACCGCGCGAAGCTGTGAAGCCCCAACGTGTCTGGCAGTAGTCCTCAAACGTCAGGTACTGCGCGCGATACAGGCGCGAGGCTTGAATCTCCGCGAGCGCGGAGCCAACCTCCAAGAACGCCTTCATGCCCTTATTGATGACATGCTCAAGCTGTTCTAGTCGGTGAACTTCAACTGTTGTGAGTTGACTCATTGGTTTGTCTCTGTGCAAAGAAACAACCCTGCGGCATAACGCCACAGGGTCGCTAGGGGAAAAAGATCATTTGTGGGATCGCTACAGATCCGAAGAGCGAGATTGTAGCCGCGAGGTGCATGGTGTCAAACAAGGGGGCCAGAGCCTTGCGACTCTGACCCCCCGAAAGGTAGAAATCAAGCAGTTGTGTCCGTGGTCTCGGCTGCGGTCTTTCGACTGCGCTGCGCCTTGATCCACGATTGGATGCGAGGCAACCATTCTGAAGGCCACGATGTCATGTCATCTCCGCCATGTAAACCAGCCTTCGTCATTGTCGCCTTGAGATCCTCAATCGTCAATCCCTTGGCTGCAAGAGCTTTAGCGACAGACTTCGCTTCGGCTGACGTGATAACACGCACGGCAGGAACCACGGCAGGATTGACCTCTGCGTACTCCGCGCGGATAGCCTCCTCTTCGGCCTGATCGACAGCAGGATCGCCCTGACGGATCTCCTGCGGCGCGTGGAACGCAGGCGCGTCGGCCTGCGACATCTCTTCAGGGCTGTAGAGGCCGGAGAGTTCCGCAGGGAACGCCTTGCGCAGCGCAAGCATCTCGGCGCACTTGGCGAGCATAAGCGCCGGCATCTTCGGCCATTGGCCCGTGGGCGCGCCTTCTTTGTTCCGCTGGCAGTACTCACTCCACAGCGCCACCGCATACAGCGGCTGGACGAAGCCCCTCCGCGCGACTCCCACGCGAGCAGCCACGGGAGGGGTCTTCGCCAGCCATACGTCCTTCCACACACCATCGTCGCCGCACCAGTACGGGCCGTCCTGCCCTGCGTACTCGCCGCTGCGCTGCGCGACGAGCCGCGCGCCGTCGATGCTGACTTGGGTCTGCATGACTTCGCGGCGCTCGCGGCTGTCCCAGCGCTTGATAGCGAAGATCTGACGCGCGAACGGGTCGAGGCCCGTGCGGTTGCAGAT
>JAIXXE010000151.1 GCA_027490875.1 Alphaproteobacteria bacterium | reverse complement strand
CGGCCGCCATTGTGGGGGCACCGCCGGGCCATGTACCCAGCAGCACCAACAGCCTGCTGCTCACCAGCATTGGCGCCAACGCCCAAAATGGCACCCATACCGTCACCATTCAACAGCTGGCTACCGCCCAGCAGATACGCGCCGACGCCCTCACCTCCACCACCAGCACGCTCGATTCGCTTGGTATTCCTGCTGGCAACTTTGTCCTTAATGGCAAAACCATCACCGTTTCTGCAACCGATACCCTCCAGGACTTACGCGCCAACATCAACGCCGCGGGGGCGAATGTAAACGCCAGCATTGTCAGTGCGGGTGCCACCACGCATTATTTGGTCCTTACCAGCAGCCTAACGGGTTCGGCCAATACACTTACCTTCAGCGGCAGCAATACCATCCCGGCGGCGCTGGGGCTTACCACCGGCGGTGGCCTGGTTAAAACCCAGCTTACAGCAGCCCAGAATGCCGTGCTGGATGTGAACGGCATTACCGGCATTACCCGCAGCTCCAACGCTGTGGATGACGTGCTAACAGGGGTGACGCTGAACCTGTTAAAAAGCGAACCCAACACCGTTGCAACCCTAAAAATTGAACCCGACCTCAACGCAATTAAAACCGCCTTAGGCGATTTTGTAGAAAGCTACAACGAACTGCGTAGCTTCTTTACCGAACAACGTACGCCCAGCGACCGCAACAACGATGGCCGCATCGGCGACAATGAAGTGGGCCCCTTGGCGTATGACCAACGCCTGCGCGATATTACCAACCGACTCAGCCAAATGGTCAGCACCAGTGTTGGCAGCAATGCCGATGGCTTCCGCAGCCTCTCACAGCTGGGCATCGAGGTCGACTCGGCCTTTCGGCTGAGCATCAATGACGCCACGTTGGATAACCGGCTGCTTTCCAACGTCGGAGAAGTGCGCAAACTGTTTGGGTTTCAGGCCACCAGCAGCGACAGCCGCCTTACCATCACCAGCCGCACCAGCGCCACGCAAAGTGGCACCTACTACATTAACTTGGGCGGCACCGATGGCAGCGGCAATGTTATCAGCGCCAACGTGCGGGCTACCGCTGGTACGGGCACGGGCGGCGCGGCCGATGGCTCGGTGACAGTCAGCGGCAGCCTCCTTACAGGCGCCACCGGCAACAGCACTGGGCTTGGCGCCTTCTTTGGTGGTACTGCTGGCCTTGGCCCAGTCAACGACATTGCCGTTACGATCACCCGTGGGCTAGCCGACCAATTCTACGACGCCTTGCAGGAGCAATCGAAGCCCAGCTCGGGCGGGTTGGCCACCGCGATTACCGAACTTCAGCTACAAAATAACGACTACAGCACCCGCGTGGCAGGCATCGACAGCCGCATCGTCACGGTTCGTGCCAACCTCGAAGCCCGTTTCGTACGGATGGAAACAGCGTTGGCCCAGCTTGAAACGCTGCGAACCACCATTCAAAGCTTTATCGACAGCAACAACAGCAGCAACTAAACCGCACACCAAGCCATGCTGCCCAACCAATCCACCAACGCCTACTTGCAGCGGCAGCTGGAACAGGCCAGCCCCACGCAGGTGGCCACCATGCTGCTCGATGGCGCCATTAAATTTCTCCTGCAGGCCAAGGATGCCATCGGTCGGCGGGATATTCAGGCGCGGTTTAATGCCAACCAGCGAGCGCGGGATATCGTCTTGTTTTTGCTAAGCCAGCAAGATGAAACCCGTGGTGAAGCCCCGCTGCGACTCATCCGGATTTACAGCGCCTTGCTCAACCAGTTGCTTCAGGTAGATCTGCGTAACGACCCCGACGTGTGCGATAAAGCCATCGCCCACCTGCGCGCCTTGCGGCAGGGCTTTGCCAGCCTGCACCCCCCCGTGGTGAGCACCGCGGCGACTGGCCCCACCGCCCCGCTTAAACACAGCGCCTAACGACCAATCATACCCCACTGGCCAAACGGTGCCTGCTTGGGCTACCATGCGGCCATGACCCGCTACTCGCTTGCTGAAAACCCCACTGTGTTTGGTAAAATCCTGCGCGGTGAACTGCCATGCCGCAAGGTGTACGAAGACGACCACGTGCTGGCCTTCCACGATATTGCCCCGCGCGCACCCATCCATGTCATTCTCATTCCTAAAGCTCACTTAGGCGGGCTGCACGAAGCCACCGCGGCCGATGCCACGCTGCTTGGTCACCTGCTTGGTGCCGTGCCCGCCGTGGCCGAAGCCGTGGGGGTACGAACCAGCGGCTTTCGGCTCATCAGCAATGCGGGGGTAGGTGGCGGGCAAGAGGTTCCCCACCTGCACCTGCAACTGCTGGCCGACCCATCAGGGAAACCGTTACCCGGATTTTAATCAAAAAAGGGGCGGCTACAGCCGCCCCTCCTCGTCAGGTTCATCGATGTTTCGGGCCTCTTCAGGCGTGCCCAATGTCCAGATTACTGGTATCCCTTAAAGGAACCCACTTCGGCAGGACAACCAGCTTGTCTTCCAGCAGGCTATGCGGGGGCAACAGCGTTGGCCCCGTCTCTGTCAAGTAGAGGCTGCTTCTATCGGGCAGCTCATGCTGGATGCAAACCCTGCCTTTATGTTTTACGGGGAAAACTCTGTCATTGAGTTCCCCCCAAGGGTGATGTGGCGACTGGAGAAACTTCGTTTGCTGGTGCACCAACGCCTCCCCAGGGGGAAGCCCTACCAACTCATCAGCCAACGTGCTTTGGAGGTAATGCAGCAGCAGTTTGGCGCCAGTCCAACGCGCGTAGCCGGGCCAAGGCGCTTCAGCAGGCAGAGTGTGGGGGTCCCAAAAGCTCAGCCCTCTTGGCTCAAGAATATCTTCCATCTTCATCCACCACACTTGGTTCACGTCGGTTATCATCACCTGCATGGCAATGCTGATGACATCACCCTTCATCCGCACATTCATCCCGTTATGCACCCCCGACCGCCACAAGAATGTGATCATTTCTTGCAATGTGTACCGGATACCTAAAGACACCCGTTCGAAATTGACCGAACAGGGAAGTTTCCCCACCACGGTTTGGAACATCGCGCTAGGCTGAAGCAATTCAGGCATCGGTTCCCTCCTCAGGAAGCGTAAAAACGAAAGATTTCTCTCCCTTTCTTAACGGGAAAAGGCCTTGATGAGCAAGGCCCTAAGTAAGGCTAGCGCCAAACATCAGCAACCCAGCCCACCGGCCGCAGCGACTTATAAACCTTTTTGTACCACGGGGCTGGCCAGATGCCGGCCATGGCTTCGTCGGGGTCGGGTTTGCCATGAAAGGCCACCACGCTGGCCGTAGCTGGCCGTGGCACCACCTGCCAGAGCCGCTGCGGCCAACGCGGCAGCAGGTCTTCCTTAAAGCTTAGCACCCAGCCCTCTGGCCAGTAGGCCATCTGGTTAAGCCCCGCGTAAAAGGGGTCGGCCTTGGTGGCGTCGGTCAAGGCCGTGGTGCGGGTGGCCGTGCCATCGCCCAGGCGGGCGGCAATCAGTTCCTGTTCAATGCGGAACTCGCGCTGCCAAACCTCCACGGGGTTTTCCTGAAAGCGCGCGCAAATCTCCGGGTGGCTCCCCACCCGAAACCGGAACACGCTGGTGTTGCCAACGCCGCTTTGGGGCTTGGTGGGGTTGCGCCAGACCACCAACTGCACCGGTAAAAAAAAAAAAAAAAAGCGGGTTAAATCACCCAATACCACCAAATCAAGATCCAGCACCAAGGCGTCGCGGCCCAGCAAATCCTCGCCCAAATCAGTGCGCCACAGGCTGAGTTTTCGCCAAGGTTTATTGGCCAAATGGTCTGGTACGCCGTCAAACGCGGGCAACGGGCGGGCATCAATTGCTGGCATTAGGCCCTCAGCGTCATCGGTAAAGCACACCAGCTGAAAGGGCTGCCCCATCATCCCCAAGGCCACCGCACGGTACAACCGGTTGGCATAGTCGGCCCCGTAGCGCGTGCCCCATTTCATGCACAGAATCAGGGCGGGTTGAGGCGCTTTCATGCGCGTAACGTAGCACAAAAAAACCCCGCTTAAGCGGGGCGTAAACGATTCATGGTCGTCTAGGCATCAAAGCCCTTGGCCAAGGCCTTGTCGGTCAACTGGCTGGCCACCTTACTGTCCACGGTCTGTTGAATCAACTTTTCAGCCACTGTTACGGCCAGTTTGGCGACTTCGGCCCGCACCGCGCGCATGGCTTCGGCTTGGCTGGCTTCAATTTGCTGCTTGGCAATTTCGGTCTTGCGGGTCAGTTCTTCATCCACTTCGGCCAGCCGCGCCTTGGCCAAGGCTTCGGCTTCCGCACGGGCTTGGCTAAGCAAGGTGCTTGCTTCCTTTTTGGCAACGGCAATTTTGGCGTTGTAGTCAGCCAGGCTGGCTTCGGCCGACTCCCGCGTGGTGCGGGCGGCGTCCAGGTCGCCCGCAATCCGGGCGGTACGGGCGTCCAGCGTGGCAAGCACGGCTGGCACCACCACCCGCGCCATCACGACCAGCAACAGCAAAAATGCCGTGGCAGTCCAGAAGTACTGGCTCTGCAGATAGGAAAGAACGAACAGTTCCATCGTCTACCCTGTGGTTGGCTTAAAGCACAAACAGGATCATCGCGGCGATCACGAAGGCGAACAGCGCAATCGCTTCCACCAGTGCCATGCCGATGAAGAGATAGGTCTTCAAACGCTCTTCTACGCTTGGCTGGCGGCCTACGGCTTCAAAAAACTTACCAAACACGGCGCCTAGGCCAAACCCAGCGCCAATCATTCCCAAAGTTGCTATCCCTGCACCAATGGCTTTGAGCATGGTCAGGTCGGTCACGTGGGTCGGTTCCATCGGGTGTGTTCCTTCTCGTTAATGGTTGCGGTGTAACAAATTGTTAGTGCCCGTGCAAGGCATCATTCAGGTAAACCAAGGTCAAAATCGTAAAAATAAACGCCTGGAGCAGAGCCACGAAGACTTCCAGCGCCGTAATGGCAAACAACATCAGGAAGGGCAGGATGGCGATGGGCGTCGTCAACGCCAGGTTGGCAAAGCTTAACTGGTCGGCTTCAATGCTGGCCAAACCCAGCAGCATGACGCAAAAACTTGCAAAAATTTTCAATAGAATATGCCCCGCCACCATGTTGGCAGAAAGCCGTACCGCCAAGGTTAATGGGCGCGCCAGAAACGAAATCAGCTCCAGCGGTACAATCAATGGCGCCAGCCACCACGGTGTTCCCTTGGGCAAAAAGATGGTTAAAAAGTGCAGGCCTTGTTTATAAAAACCAACCCCTACCACCAGCATAAACACCATCAGCCCCATAAACACGGTGGTGGTAATTTGGCTGGTCACGGTAAAGCTGGTCGGGATCATCCCCACCAAATTCATGCCAGCAATGAACAGAAAGGTGGTCATGATTAAGGGCAGAAAGGCCAAGGCTTCACGCCCTGCCGTGCCAACCGTGAGGTCGCGCAGGAACTCAACGGTCATTTCCACAAAGCCCTGCATACGGCCCGGCACCATGGTCATGCGGCCAACACCCGCCAAAAACAATACGATAATGGCTGCAGTGGCGATTCCAGTCCAGAGCGCCTGATTGGTAAGCGTAAGGTCAAGCCCGCCCAAGTAAAGCGGCACCAGCCCCTTCACTTCAAATTGTTGCATCGGGTTTAACGACATACCCCGCTTCTAGCAAGCCCGCCCGCAAGCGTCAAGCGGCGCTTTACATAGTTTTACCCACGCATAAGCACTTGGTTAGAGCAACCACCCGCTAAGGCGTTTTAAGCAGGCCCCACAGTTCGCGCAGCCATGCGGCAAACCCTAAACCCAAGCCCACAATCAGGCCCCACGGCTTGGTCCCCGTTAGCCAATCCACCCCCCACCCCAGCAGCATCCCCACCAACACACAGGCCACCAGGTTACCAGCCACCGCCAGCCCCTTGGTGGGGCGGGTGGCAGCAGGGGGCCGCTCAACAGCCGCCGCCTTAAGGCTATCCTTACTTGGCGGAGGTTGCTTTGGCATATTCGGCTTCGAGGGTTTCTTTCAGCGACGCATAGCTTACCGCACCATCCACCAAGGCGCCGTTCACAAAAATAGTGGGCGTACCCTTAACCCCCAATACAGTAAGGGCAATCTGCTTGCTGCGGGTAATCTGTTGTTGCAAGTCGGGCCGCCGGATGCACTCCTGCACCGCCTCGTCGTTCAGCCCAGCCTGTGCCGCAACAGCATTGATGCCTTCAAGCGGGTTGCCCTGAACAATCGTGGCCTGCGCAGCAAACAACGCATCGGCCATGGGGTAGAACTGGTGCGGCGGTACACAGCGCGCCACGGCACTCATTCCCAGCGCCAGATTATCCCATGGCAGGTCGCGCAGCACATACACGGCCTTGCCGGTCTCAATCCAGTCGCGCTTAACAGCGGGCATGGTGTCGGTTTTAAACTTGGCGCAGTGGTGGCAGGTCATGCTGGCGTACTCAATAATAGTAAGCGGTGCCCCAAAGCGCCCCAGCACCCGGTCATCGCCTTGCAGCTGGAGTGCCTCGGCACGGCTTGGCAAGGGGCCCAGGTCAACCGCTGCGGTTGGCGACGTTGCTGCCACCCCCCCAGGCGCGGCTGGTGCCGTTGCCGGAGCCACCGCCGCAGGCTTGGCGCCGCCAAACCAGCCACCAAACCAGCCTTCGGCATAACCAAAACCCCCCAGAGCCAAAGCCTTGATGACCACAACAGCCACAATCAGGCCTTTGGTTCGCCCAGAAATACTCATCCAATGCGCTTTCATTATCATCGTTATCGTTAAATCATTCTTACGTTTTAAGCACCTGCGCACCCAGGGCCGTTAGCGCTGCCCGCAAGGCATCATCAGCCACAGTCTGGCAAACTTTGGCCGCCTTGTCAGCAACCTGTGGCAGCGGCGGTAATGGCTTGGTAAGTTTAAGGGGGTTGGCCTTCGCCGCTTCGCCCCGTACCACCACCTTAACCTGCTGCACCACCGTGTAACCCAGCACAATATTTGCCCCTTCAATAATACTGGGCGTAATGAATTGCAGCTCGCGTTGGGCGCTGCTGGTATGGGCCGCCAGAGTGAGCGTGCCTGCGCGTAAACTTTCTGGCACGGCATAATTGGCCAACAGCGGGCAAATGCTTGGCCAAAAAGGCATGATTTGCGCCAGCAGTACTCCTTGTTTGGCCGCAGCTGGGGCCAAAACATCGCGCAGTAACCCACCCATCGCCACCGCCTTGCGGCGGCGCGGCAGAGGTGCCGATGGTTGCAGCTTGTCTTCCATCGGGGCATGGTAGCACCAATGCCGCGCCACGCCAAGCCTTCCGTTGCCCAATCGGCGCACTTTCAGCAAGCACTGCTTGGCTGGTATGCGCACAGTCACCGCACGCTGCCGTGGCGTGGCACCACCAACCCCTATGCCATCTGGGTGGCGGAAATTATGTTGCAGCAAACCACTGTAGTAGCAGTCATCCCCTACTATAGTCGGTTTTTGGAACGCTTCCCCACACTCGCAGACCTTGCTGCCGCCAAGCTGGAAGACGTCCTGCACCTCTGGCAGGGCTTGGGGTATTACCGCCGCGCGCGGTTGCTACACCGTTGCGCCCAGCAGGTGGTGGCGCAACACGGTGGCAACTTCCCCAATACCGAGGCTGGGCTACGCCAGCTCCCTGGCATCGGCGCCTATACGGCAGCGGTGGTGGCCGCCTGTGCCTACAATCAACCCAGCGTGGTGATTGACGGCAACGTGCTGCGCGTGGTGGCCCGCCTCTGTGCCCTAACCCAACCGCTCACGCCCACCCACGCCACGCTACGCGCGGCCGCAGTCACGCTGTGCGCAGGCGCCCCACCCACCGCCTATGCCAATGCCATTATGGAGCTAGGCGCCACCGTGTGCACCCCCACCAACCCACGTTGCACCGAATGTCCGGCTCAGGCCCATTGTGCCGCGTGGCAAGCGGGCACCCCCACCGCCTACCCCGTAAAACTGCCTAAGGCCGTGCTGCCCCATAAGCACGGAGTGGCCTATGTGCTGCACAACCCGCAAGGCCAGCTATGGCTGCAACAACGGCCTGCCAATGGCCTGTTGGGCGGGCTGTGGGAAGTGCCGCACACGGGGTGGGAGCCAACCACCACACCACCCCATTGGGCCGATATCTCCGCACCCGAGGCTGGCATCATCCACCATACCTTCACGCACTTTAAACTCACGCTGGAGGTACGCACGGCACAGGTTGACCGAATCCCTGCTGACCATGCCTTTCATGCAGGCGCGCTGCCACCGCTTTCCACCCTGATGCGCAAGGTGCTGCGCGCCGGGGGTGTTCAGGTTTAAACGGGCTGTTTAAGCAGGGTCGGTGGGCGACAGCCACACCCGTAAACCATCGGCCAACACCCGCGGTTGCCAGCCGGGCAGCAGCGCCCGCAGGGCACGGGCATCGGCGCAGCTGTGCGCCACATCGCCCGCGCGCAATGGGCGGTAGTCAACCCGTGGGTTAACGCGTGTAATGGCCACCACCTGCCGAATGGTATCGAGCAGCGTCACCGCCATGCCAGTTCCTACATTCAGGGCCAGCGGCAGCATGGCAGCACGGGCTGGTGGCTGTGCCAGCAGGCTGCGCATCACCAGCGCCACATCTTGTACCGCGATAAAATCCCGCGTCTGTTGGCCATCGCCGTAAATGGTCAGCATCACGCCTTCCTTCACGCTTTGCACCACCTTGGCCAGAAACCCGGCATAGGGGCTGCTGGCCAACTGCCCGGCGCCATAAACATTAAACAGTCGCAGCGCGATGACAGGCAACCCAAACGCGGTGCGGTAGGCATTGGCCTGCACTTCGTTCATGGCTTTACTGGCGGCGTAGGGGCTGGGCAAGGGCACGCCTTGGGCGGCTGCTTCGGCCAGCGGAGCGTTACCTGTTGGGATGCCGTACACGGCGGCACTGCTGGCCAGCAGGCACCAGCCGGTGAACTGGCCAGCCGCCCGCGCCTGCTGCGCGGCCTGTAAGACCGTTTCGGTGCCAATCACGTTGGTGGTGAAGGTGCGGGCGGGCTCTTCAAGGCTTTGCGGTACCGAAGAAAGCGCCGCCAAATGCACCACATGCTGGCACCCTTGCAGCGCCTGCCGCACAGCCACCGGGTCGGTCACGGAACCCTTGATAAAGGTATAGTCGTACTGGCGCCCGGGGTGGGGTGGCTCGGTGCTGTTGGAAAGATCGTCGAGCACACACACCCCATACCCATCGGCCAGCAACTGCCGGCTTAGCGCTTGGCCAATAAACCCTGCGCCGCCTGTTACCAAAATCTTTATGCTCATAGTACCCTTTTACCCAAGCCGCAGCACTTTGGCCAGCCCGTCGTTGAGGGTACGTGCCGTGGCGGCCCATGTAAATTGCTGGGCCCGCTCTAGGCCGCGTCGGCTCATCAGGCCAGCCAGGCTTGGGGTTGCCAATAGCCCTAGCATCGCGATGGCCAGCCCTGCGGCCACGTCGCCTTCCGGCTTCACCAACACCGCGGCCATGGTGGCATCTTCTCCGGCCACCTCGCGTTGAAAGGGGGTGTCCAGCACCACCACCGGCGTGCCGCAGGCCATGGCTTCCAGCACCGGCATGTTAAAGGCCTCGGCGCTGCTGGTAGAACAATACACGCCGGCCAACGCCAATGCTTTAAGCAGCTGGGTATGCGGCAGCCCCGGCACCAAGGTTAACCCGCCGTGAATATCAAGCTCCCGCGCCAAACGCATCACCTCATCGCGCACCGTTGCCTGAACCGGCCGCCCAACAATCATCAACCGCGCGTGGGGCATGGTAGCGCGTAGTTTGGCAAAGGCCTGCAACAGCAAGGGGTAGTTTTTTTGTGGGTAAAAATCGCCGACTGCTATCACCAGGTTGGGGTCGCGGGGTTGGGCTTGCACCTGCATGGCTGCAATTGCGGTATGGTCAATCGCAGGTGGCGCCAGCGGCACGCGGGCGGCGCGGGCGGGGGGGGCGTAGTCGGCCACAATGTGCTGGGCCACACTAAAATAAACCGGTGCCCGCCAGATGCACAGCCGGGTCAACCCGCGTAATAACGCCCAATAAAGCTTCCAGAACCACCCATGCCACGCCACCGCTGCACGCGGGGTGGTGTGTAAAATCACGCTGGCACGCGGGGCTAACAGCGGGCCATAGTTGGCATTGCTTAACACGATGCGACAGCCCCACACATGGGCCAGTACAGGCAGCACCAGCTGCTCCCACAGGTGCGAAACCCCAAACCCCAGCGTTGGCGCCAACCGTACTTTAATAGTGCTGGGCACATTAAGTTTGGCCAACGTCGCAGGCGTGACCAACAGCTGCCACGCCACGCGTTCATCGCGCGCCAATTCGGGCAAGACCCCTTGCAGATAAATCAACCCGCCCCCGGTGGTGGTGTGCAGAGCGTTCAGCAAAGCGGTGTTACGCGGCATGATGCCACCCTTCTAGCACAGCCCGAACCGGCGCAAAACTGGTGCGGTGATGTACACAAGCCCCATGGTGCTGCAAGGCCGCCAGATGCACAGCGCTGCCATAGCCCGCATTGCTGGCCCAGCCGTAATGGGGGTATTGCTGGTGCAACGCCACCATCAGGGCATCGCGGTAAACCTTGGCCACAATACTGGCCGCGCTGATGCATGGCACGGTGCGGTCGCCGCCTATCACAGCCTCTTGGGGCAATGGCAGATTAGGGATAAGGGCATTGCCATCCACTCGCACCTGCAACGCAGTGTGAGGCACGGGCAGCGGCTGATTCAGTAAAGCCAGTACCGCGCGCTGCATCGCCAGCAAGCTGGCGTTGCGAATATTCAGCGTATCAATTTCAACGACCGAAGCCTCACCCAGTGCGTGGGGCACACCTTGCAAAGCGCTTGCCAAGCGGGTGCGTTTGGGGGCGCTTAAGGCCTTGCTGTCGGCCAGTTCGGCCAGCCACGGAGCTTGCAGGCTAGGCGGCAGCAGGCAGGCCGCGGCCACCACGGGGCCGGCCAGTGGCCCGCGCCCAACTTCATCAACGCCAATCAGCCAAGTCATGGGTGGTTGGCCTTGCTGTTACCAACGCGGCCAGCGGTTCTGTGCCATCTCGCGCAGGCTGGTGCGCGGTACGTTCAGCCGCTGCTGATAGACCCAGTAGTTGAACATAATTTTTTCCACATAATCCCGCGTTTCATCAAAGGGGATACTTTCCAGCCACAGCAAGGGGTCGGCATCGGGCGTTACCCCACGGGCCAGCCAACGCTGCACGTTACCAATTCCGCCGTTGTAGGCCGCAGCGACCATCAACAGGTTACCATCGAGCTTACGGGTTAAGTACGCCAAATAATCCTGGGCCATGGCAAGGTTTGTGGCCGGATGGTGCAAGTCGCGCTTGCCGCCGTAGCTGCGGCCTGTCATGCGCGCAATGTATTGCCCCGTGGCGGGCATGATTTGCAGCAACCCTTGGGCCCCTACCCGGCTGCCAATGGTTGGCTGAAAGGCACTTTCCTGCCGCATCAGGCCCAACATGAAGGCGCGGTCGAATTGCCAGCCGCCGGTTGGGCGCCACGTCGGTAACGGAAAGAGCGCAGCCGGTAGCCTCACGCCATCATCCAGCAGGTCGCGGCCTGCTCGCAGCGCAGTGCTGGGTAAATCCAGCGCCACGGCCATACCCGCCAATGCCTGATTGGCCTGCAATGGTAAGGAAGGCGTGGCACTGCGCAGCTCGGCTTCGGCCCAGGCCACTTCCCCCACCTGCGCCAACATTAAACCTAACCGCGCCTGCGGGTTGGCCAGCAGCGCCTCGCGGCCTGCGGTGGGCACACCGGGGCCAGCAAAATCCAGCTTGGCCTCGCGCCCCAGTCGCATCGCGGCCAACTGGCCATAAAAGCTAAGCGGGTTGCCTGCCCCAGCGGTCAGCATCTGTTCGGCCTCACGCGTGCGGCCCAGGTCGGTTAACACCCGCGCGGCCCACCACGCGGCGCGGCCATAATGCTGGCCCCCTTTGGGTTCTTCGGCTATCAGCGTTTGCCAAAAACTGGCTGCATGGGTGCGGTCGCCTTGGCGATAGGCGGCGTAGCCAGCCAGCCACAAGGCCTCATCACGTCGTGGCCCTTGGGCCTGCGCGGCTTGGCTGGCGGCCCGATAGGTCTGGGCCCATTCACGCTTGCCGTGGTAAAAGTCGGCAAGGCGCACCAGCTCTTCTTGCCAAGCAGCCCCGCCGATAGCACTGCGGGCGCCGGGCGTCAGCAGGGTCTCCAGCGCGGCCGCCCAGTTGCCCGCGCTACGATGGCGCCATACTTGCCCCGAAAGTTCCCGCCCACGGGGCGCCATGGCCTGCCGCCGTGCCTCGGCAGCTGCGCTGGTG
Source organism: Alphaproteobacteria bacterium (assembly GCA_027490875.1). Lineage (GTDB taxonomy): Bacteria > Pseudomonadota > Alphaproteobacteria > UBA2136 > UBA6156 > JADCGN01. The sequence goes on along the minus strand of JAIXXE010000151.1, from coordinate 10,257 downwards.
GCCTCGCGGCGGGCTTCACGCGCCAGCATGGCCGATGTTTTAGGCGGCTGTGGCCCCCACTCCCCCACCATACGGCAGGTGCGCACGCGTTTGGTGCGGGCTTTCGGTTTTTTCTTGGTTTTTTGCTTGCTGGCCTTGGCCGGCTTCACCTGCTGCGTTTTGGTGGTGCAAACTTCGCGCGGTTTGGCCCGACGGGCTTCAGCCAACGTATAAATATCGCCAGCGGGCGCCAGGGCGGGGTAGTCGGCCAACCACGCATTAAGCTGGGCAGCGGTGGCCTTGTGCTTTGGGCTTAACAGGTAGGCAGCCTTCACGTAGCCTTGCAAGGCGGCAGGCACGTTGGCAAGGGTTGGGTTTTTACCGCGCCGTGCCTCTTGCAGGGCCTGCTTGACATGGGTGGCCGCGGCTGTTGTTAGCAACGCAGGCGCCATGGCACGTTGAGAGGTCTCGGCTGCCGCGGGTTCATTGGATTCTGGGGCAGCCCGCAGCTGCTCAGCCCGTTCATCCAGCAGGGTTGGCCCGGCAGCAGGTTCCAGCGGCGAGGCCGAGGTCAGCAGTACCTCATCGGCCAGCAACGGTGCGGCCGCAATGGTGGGGGTTGAGGCTTGCGATTGCGCCTGAACACCAGCCGTGGGCAGCCAGCCAAGCAGCGGCAGTAGCAGCAACAGTGTCGAGCGGGGACGCATCATCATTCCTTTTACTCCTGCCAAGCCTGTAAATGTTGCCATGCTAAACTTTTAAACAGAGGCTTGGAACGCAACAAGGCAAAGGCATAGGTCACCCCGCAGCGCCCCGGCAAGGCCAAATCTTGCGGCGCAGCGTGCCAGCCTTCTACCCCCAAGGGCTTGCCGCACAAGGCCCCAACCGGCCCCTGCCCCAACACCAAGGTATGCTGCGGCTGGTAAGGCCCTGCCGCCGCCCGTAATGCTGTGGCCGCTGCGTCAGACTCGTTACGGGCCACAGCCCCGGCCAAGGCCACCCAAGCCAAGGGCAATTCGGCCAGCCCAACCGCCCGCAGCATGGCACGCAGCAACACCGCATCATCACCCTCGGGGGCTCCCTCGCCAGCCAGAATCACCATCACGCCTTCCGGGCTACCGCCATGGGTAACGCGCCACACTGGCGCGGCGCTTAAAGCCACGCTGGCTGCCATAGGCTCCCCAGAACTTGGCCGCAGCAGCGTGGCCCCTGCCCTCATGGTTGGTAAAGTCTCTGGCAGAACCTCGGCCAAGGGGGGCACCTTAACCTGCTGGGCGGCGCGGTCGGCTTCCAACCACGCACAGGGGGTTTCTTGTAAATCAAAGGCAATGCCACCCAATGCAAAATCCACGACATAGGCCGCCTGCGCGGCCGTGGTTAGGGTGGAGTTGCCGCGTATCACGCTGCAAACCTTAGCGCACCGATGGCCGAATGACCATAAAAAAGGCTCCGTAACGGAGCCTTCAAAGACCGTCAGCCTGCCTTAAACTTGAGCAGCCATGGCCACGGGGGCAGCCTCGGCCACCATGGCTTCGGCAGCGGTGGCGGCCTCGGCTGGGTTGGCTGTTAGGCCGAGTTTACGGGCCTTTTCACTAATCCGGGCGGCCTTGCCAGTCAGGCCACGGAGGTAATACAGCTTGGCACGACGCACATCGCCGCGACGAACCACCATAATGCTATCCAAGGTTGGGGTAAGCAACGGAAAGACCCGCTCCACACCTTCCCCGAAGGAAATTTTACGCAGGGTAAAGCTGCTGCCAGCGCCCTTGTTGTGTCTGGCAATGCAAACGCCTTCAAAAGCCTGCAGGCGGAATTTATCGCCTTCGGCGATCTTTACTTGCACCCGCACGGTATCACCCACCGCAAAATCGGGGGTTCCTTGGGGTTTGGCGGCCGCGGCGGTGGCGGCGTCCAGCTTGGCAATAATCGGGTGCGGCATGGCCGTAACTTTCCTCTGTATGGGGGTGGCTTTAGCGGCACGGCGGGGCTACGTCAAGTCTCTTCAGTACGATTGGCCTGCTTTTTTCCACGCTCCCACCCTGTCACCACCAGCCAATCGGCCGCCCGCGTAAGCCCAACATACAGGGCCCGCAAGCTGTCGGTGGCTCGGGCGGCCTTGGTTTGCGCGATGAGAGCATCTTCCAGAGTGCTTACGCCTTCACCCTGTTTAAACAACACCGTACCCTCACCCCACAGTAAGGTTTCGCGCTGAATATCGACCAAGGCCTCACCCGCGTCGGCCAACACCACCAGCGGGGCCTCCAACCCCTTGGCACTGTGCACTGTAAGCACCCGTACCCCCGGCTGAGGCGCCACGGGCAAGTCTTCCTCTTCCAGCCGCTGCACCAAGCTGCCCAACGCCCCCAAGAGAGAATCCGGCGCCGCAGCAGCCTCTTCGGCCCACGCCAGCAGCGCGGTAAACTGGGTGTAATCCAGCCCCCACCACGCCACTGCCGCCTGCACCACGGCCACCGGCTGCCTTACTGCTGGTAACGATTGTAAAAAGCCCTTCAAACCCCTAGGGGTGTTGGGCAAAGCGGCCCACCAATCCCCGTCGACAGCCTGGGCAGCCAAGGCCAGCAGCTGGGCGTCGTAGTAGCCTTCCAAACCCTTTAAAACCTGTGCCAGGGCCACGGTATCGGCCTGATTGTGAACCACCCGCAGCAGCGCCACCACATCCTGCACTGCTGGCGGCACCGCACCACGGGGGGCATTCACGGGCACGCCAAGGCGGCCAAGGCACCCGGCCATAAGCCGTGCGGTTTCGTTCTTCTGTACCAAAATCAGCATATCGTGCCATGCCAGGGGGCGGGGTACCCCTTGCCCATCAGTGGCCGAAGGCAGCACCACGCCGCGCGCCTGCTGGGCCACCAACCAATCGGCCACCTGCGCCAAACAGCGCAGCTTGGCGCTGGGCTGCTGGGCCCGCTGCCGTTCTTCGGCCAGCCACCAGCGGCCAGAAGGATGCTGCACCGACACTCCAAGCGCTGCCTCGGCGCCAGCTTCCTCGGCGGCATTCAGAATATCCTCTGCAGCACTCTCGGCAGGGCTCCCCGCTGCTACCAGGGGCCAGAGTTCCACCCGGCAGGGGCGCATGGGCGCCACCGTGGTGTGCTGCGGCCATGGTGCGGGTTCGCCCTGCACCATGGCGGCCAAGGCTGGGTCGGCAAAGGTGGCATTTACGGCCGCCAGCACGGCTTGGCCGTTCCGGAACGTGGCCGTCAACGGCACCAAGGTTACGGCAGGGCTTAGCGCGGTCATGGTATCCCGCAAGGCATAAAACTCTTGCGGCTGCGCCCCCTGAAAGCGGTACACGCTCTGCTTCACATCCCCCACCGCCAGCACCGTGCGGGGCGCGCCGCCTACCTCTCCGGCCAACAGCTGGCGCGTCAGCCAGGCAACAATGGCGCCCTGTACGGCATTGTTATCCTGCGCTTCATCCACCGCCAAGTGCCGAAAGCGGCGATCGAGGCTATGCCACAACCAGCGGGCGGATACCGCGCGGCTGTCGGGTTCATCGCCGCCTGCGCCGCCTTCAGCATCGGCCAGCACCTGCTGCAAGGCGGTTAACAGGTCGCTGAAATCCAGCACACCTTGGGCAGCCTTGGCTTGGCGGTAGGTGGCCTGCACATACGCCCCCCACGTCAGCAACGCTTCGGTTAACTGCCACCCACGCCATGCCTTGCGGGCGCACGTGATGGCATAGGCCTGCGCCGCCGCGTCATCCAGGCTTGCCAGCAAGGCTTCAGGCAATCCCGCCGCTTCGGCCTTTTTCAGAATACTCGCCCGTGGGGTTCCTGATTTGGTGAGCAGCAGGCTGCACCACTCACCCTCGGTTGCACAGGGCTTACCCAAGCGTTGAAACACCGCCGCTTGGTCGGGAGTTGGGCCAAGCGGCGCCCATAAAACAGCGGCGGGTGGTAAATTTAGTCCCACTTTCAAGCGCTCCAGCAACGCGGGCAACCCTGCTAATCCCGCGGCACCAAGGCGTAGCTCCAGCTGCCACCATGCCCGTTGAGTCAGCGTGGTCAGGTCATCCCAACCGTGCTCGCCAAGTTCTTCCAGAAGCGTGACAACATAGGGCGCCAAGGCGGATGGCAACAGCGCAACCAATTGCTGCTGCACCTGCCGCAATAGCCGCTGTTGAGCTAACTCATCCAGCAACCGAAACCCTTCGGGCAGCCCTGCCGCCGCTGGCAGTGCCGTAAGCAAATGTTGGGCAAACCCATGCAAGGTGGTAATGAGCGGTGGTTGCAGCCGCAGGCCTTCAGGGCCATGCAACAGCTGCGCCAGCCGCGCCGCGGCGTTGGGCGGAGCCGCAACCCCAAACACGGCCGGAATTTCCTCTTGCAGCTGGGCTTCGCTTTTGGCCGCCCAACGGGCCACCAAGGCGGGCAAGCGCACTGCCATTTCGGCCGCCGCCGCACGGGTGAAAGTCAGCGCCAGCAGCTCGCGCGGCTTCAGGTTTGGGTCGGCGAGTAGCAGGGCCAGCAACCGATGCGTTAAGACTGTGGTCTTGCCGGTACCTGCATTGGCCAGCACCCACACACTTTGGCCGGGCTGATAGGCCGCTTGCTGCACTTTGGTGGCTAAAGCGAGCGCCTGTAGGTCGGTGTAATTGGGGTTCATCGTTGGGCCTCCCGGCGGCATAGGCCACTGAAGGCGCAGCTTTTACAGTGGCCAGTGGCCACCAGCCCTTGCCCGGCTAAATCAGGCACCGCAGGCCACGAGGTGTTAGGCTGAAAGTAAGTTGCCGTAAGCGCCTGCAAGGTTGCCTCAATTGGTGCAGTCAGCGGGGTGGCGGCATGGGTTTTTACCTCGGGCAGAGGGTGAGGGCCAAAGCCCTTCAGGTGCCAGTATTCCAGCCCCGCCACCGTATGCCCTTGCCGTTGCAACAACCAGGCTTCCAGCGGCAATTGGGGGGCCAAGCCGCTGCGCATGGCCGCAAGGGTGGGGGGTTGGCCGGTCTTGTAATCGGTTACCACCGCGCCTGCAGGCCCCTGCCCCACCACGTCGGCTTTGGCGTGAATCTTGAGGCCATCCCACAGCGTTTCCAGCCAGTGTTCAGGTTGTAAATGGCGACCCTGTTCGGCCCAGCGCGCGGCTATGAGCGGGGCCAGCGTTTTCAGGCGCGGCGCCCACAGGGCCTGTTCCAGCGGCGGCAGCGCGGCCAGCAGAGTGTGCGCCACCTGCTGCAACCGCGCCGTCACGGCAGGCACCAAGGCAGGGGTTATCTGCTTGAATTCCAGCGCCACTGTTTGCAACCATTGGTGCAGCAGCAGGCCACGGGTGCGGGGGTCGGGGGTTGGCTGCAAGGGGGGCAAGGGGGCCAACTTCAGCACCCGCGCGGCATAGGCGCGGTAGGGGCAGACCATCAGGTCGGTTAACAAACTGGGCGACAACCGCAACGGTGACTGCAACGGCGTAAACACTCCAAGCGGCGTTGTTGGCCTTGGGCGTACCCATACGGCGGGCGTAAGCGGTTCGGGCAACGGTGCCGCGTTGACTGGCCACCAGCGCGACGCCGCCTGCACCGCCCCGCCGCTGTCGGTCTCGCTGCGGCTGAACACCACCTGCGCCGCCCCTTGCCGTTGCAACATGGCCAAGGTTGCAGCGGCCTGTAAGGCCAAGCTGGCAGCATCGGGCAGGCCCAGGCTGCGGCGTTGGCTGGGGCTGAGACCACCGGCTGCCCCCTGCGCCGGCCACGTACCTTCCACCACCTCGGCCACCGCCAACGCCTCCCACGGTTGCAAGGTGGCGGCGTGGGGGGGGAGAATTTGCACCCGTGGGTCGGGCGTGAAGGGGTCTTCGGCATGGCTGGCCAGGCTTTCCAGCGCCTGCCGCACCCATGCAGTGGCCAACGACCCAGACATTCTGCCCGTGATGGTCGCGAGGTCGGCCAGCAACTGTTCCAATGCTGGCGGCAAACCTGTATCGGCCAGCTCTTTCAGCCAATAGGCCAAGCTAAGCTCTTTGGGGCTACCTTGCCACCGCAGGGCGGCTTGCCACACCTGTTGGCCGGCTGTGGTTTCGCCCCACCGTGTGCCTCCGGTGGTGGTAGCCCGCACGCCCAGACGCACCTGCAGGGCCACCGCCAGCCGCGCCGCACTAGGCCCCGTGGCAACCACCGCCAGCCGCTGCACACCTTGGCCGAGTTGGTTGGCCACCCACAGCGTCAGGCGTTCAATTTCTTCCCACGGCGTACGGGCCGTGAGGGTCACGCACGGGCTTGGTGGTGCCTCGTAAGCCAACGCGGTAGGCTGCCATGCGGCCAGCAGGGCAGCGAGGCCCGGCGTGCTGGGGCAATCGCCCCACTGCACCACGGGGCCCGCACACTGGCATGTGGCCAACTGTGCATAGAGCCAACGGCGGCGACCGGCGGGCAAGGCTGTGGCTGCCTGCGGGGCAGCGCTGGCCCAAAGCTCCAGCAGCACCGCCCCTTGCGTAGCCCAAACCTCGCGCAGGTCATCGGGCACACTGGCGCGTAGCTGGGCCGGTGTAATGCCATACTCGGCCAGCAGGTTCAGGCTTTGCAGCAAGCCTTCGGTGCGGGGGATGAGCGCTTCGGGCAACAACGCTGGGTGGGCCGCCCGCAACAGACGCAACGCATGGGCGCGCAGCGGCCAGCTGTTGGCAGGTGGTGGCACAGGCACACCCAATGCAGCGGCCATGCTTTCGGGGTCGGTCAGGTTAAAAATTTTAGGCAAGCGCCCTGCTGTTTGGCCACGGCAGGCTTGCCGCACCGCCGAAGCCGCGCCACGGTGCGGCACCAGAACTGTTAAACTGGCCCACGCCGCACGCGGCAGCTGCGCCTGCAACAAACCAAGCAGCAGGGGCATGCTCATGCGGCGGGTTGCATCAGCGCGTTGGCGCGTTCCAGCCCTGCGGGCGTCCCAATCTCGCACCACGGGCCATGGTACACCCAGCCCTTCAGGCCGTGTTCGGCCCGCATAGCTTCCCACACCAGGTTCAGCGAAAACTTTTCGAGCCCCAACGAGGCAATTTTCGCCGTTTCAGTCACATGCGCGCCGGCATAGATATGCCCAAACGAACTGCGGTCACCGTCGCGCGTCAGGGTGCCATCCTCTTCCAGTAAAAAATCTCCTTGGGGCTGAAAGCTTTGCGTCTGCACGGTGCTAACCAACGTTAGCAACGCCTGCGCATAGGGCGGTTGATGCTGCCACGCTTCTAGCAATGGTGTTAGCAACGGGGCTTTGGTGTCGTCCCACACCGCGTCGCTGTTCACCACCAGCAAGGGCCCGCTGCCCAACAGCGGCAAGGCGTGTTTAATCCCGCCCGCCGTTTCCAGCAGGTCGGGCTCGTGGCTGAACAGGATTTCTAGGCTACCAAACATCCCGCTGCGCTGGGCAGTTTCAATATCCTGTTGCAAGCGTGCGGCAAAGTGGTGGGTATTGACCACTGCACGGTCTACGCCACACGCCGCCACCGCTTGCAGCGTGCGGAAAATCATTGGCACACCCTGCACCGGCACCAAGGGCTTGGGGCAGGTTTCGGTAAGCGGGCGCAGGCGCGTGCCAAGCCCAGCGGCCAGAACCATTGCAGTGGTAGGGCGTAGTTTGCTCATGCGCGGTCTTTCATGGCGGCGATCTTTTGTAAGCCTGCATCGCGGTAGGGCTGCATAAAGGCCCATGCGTCGGCCAAGGCCTCCTTGGCGTAAGGGTCGTTGGCGCATTGTTCGGCCACCTGCCACGTGCGGCGCAAATACGCCTGTGCGGGCCCGGGGCGGCCATCGCGCACGGCCAAGCGAGTCAGGCCACCCAAAATCCGCACCATATGGTGCCACGCACCCACCGCTATGGCACGGCGCAGCGTGGGTTCATCCAAGCCCAAATCCTTCACCAGCACGCGTATCACGGCCTCTTCGTCAGCATCGTAACGCATGGTACGAATATTCCGCACCAACAGCCCCACATCCTGCGCCACGGGGGCGATGCGGGCATCTTGAATATCAATCAGCGCGTAGTTGGCCAACGTCGGTTCGGCCCCCAGCATCATGCTGTTGGGGGCTTGGCAATCCCACTGCATCAGGCCACGCGGGGTGGCGTCAACCAGTGCGTACAACGGCATGATGAGCTGCTGCCACCGTGCATAGTCGGCCATGCTGCAGGCTTGGCCGGTGGCAAACGGCACATACCAGTTCACCAGCCGCACGCCTTCCACATACCAGTCGGTGCGGCCATAATGGCGGCCCCACGCCGGAGGCGGGCTTTGCACCTGCCTCACCAACGCCTGCGCGGCTACGTCAAACCACGGTGTTTGCGGTATGGGGGGGCCATCGTCGGGCCCTTTGGCCCCCATGGCGTGCCAGAGGGTGCGATCGCCAAAATCGTCGGTCAGCAGGTAGCCTTCGGTGGCGTCCATGCCGTAAATGTTTGCCGCGACTAGCCCAATGCTGCGGTAGTAATCGGCCACCTGCACGTACTCGGTCACGGTTTCAATCGGGGGCGGAGAATCCATCAGCATGCGGGTGGTGCCATCGGCCAAGGTAACGCGCACATAGCTGCGCCCGCTCCAGTCGCCACTTTGCGGTTGCAACTGATAATCTTGTAACCCCAAACCATCCAAAAACGCGCGCCGCTGGGCGTCGTTCCGGCCGCGTGTGAGGGGCAGATTGCTGGTAATCCCCAACCCGGGCAACAACCCAAACCGGCGCTGCCAACTGGGCGAGCCTGCCAGCACCACGGTGCGTGGCCCCGCCCCTTCACCCGCCAGCGTAATGCTTAACACGCCGGGGTTTTCAATACTGTTGATGTGATACCCAAGCAGGTCGCCTTCATGCGGGCCAAGGGCTGCCAGCAACGGGCCACCGCGGTCAGGCCATTCGGCCAGCACCACCCCAAACTGACGGTACTCTTCCAGCCCCAAGGGGGCCAGTTCGGCGGGTGATGTCAGCCGGTAGCAATCCACATGCGCCACGTTAAAGCGCGCAGTACGGTAAGTCTGTAGCAGGGTGTAGGTGGGGCTTGGCACCGCCTCGTGCCAACCCAAACCACGCAGCAGGTGCTGGATTAAGGTGGTTTTGCCTACGCCCATGGGGCCGAGCAGCCTTACCAAATCGCCTGCACAGACCAAAGCGGCCAACGCCTTGCCCAACTGGGCGGTTGCGGCTTCGTTTGGCAACGTAAGGATTAGGGTGGGGTGCAAATAGGGCGTTGGCATGCCCCAACGTGCCGCGAGCAGCGATAAAATGCAAGCATTGTATGCGCTCTGCTTGCCTTCGCACCGGGCAAAGCCTAGGCTCCCTTTCATGCAAACTTTACCAAAAGAATTTCTGCTCTCGCTGGTGGTCCCTGTCCTGAACGAAGCCGAGGCGATTCCGCTCTTTCTACGCCGCACCCAAACAGCGCTGGAGGGGATTCCCCACGAAGTCATTTTCATCGATGACGGCAGCACCGACGCCACCCCTGTGCTGCTGGCCGAAGCCACGCGCACCAACCCCCATGTTGGCGTGGTGACCTTGGCACGCAACTTTGGCAAGGAAGCCGCGCTCTGTGCTGGTTTGGCCGCTGCCCAAGGCACCGTGGTGGTGCCGCTGGATGTTGACTTGCAAGACCCGCCCGAACTCATCCCCACCATGCTGCAGCAGTGGCAGCAGGGTTCGCAAATGGTGGTGGCGGTGCGCACCGAGCGCGCCAGCGACGGCACCTTTAAGCGGGTGACGGCGGCATGGTTCTACCGGCTGTTTAACCGCCTGAGCGGCAATGTTCAGTTGGTGAAAAACGGTGGCGACTTCCGCCTGCTCGACCGCGCCGTGGTCAATGCTTTACTAAGCCTGCCCGAACGCACACGGTTTTTAAAAGGGCTGTATGCGTGGGTTGGGTTTACCACCACCACGGTGGGGTACGAACGCCCCCCACGCGCCGCCGGCCATACCAAATGGAACACGCGCAAGCTGCTTAACTATGCACTAGAAGGAATCTTTTCGTTCTCTACGCTGCCGCTGCGGGTCTGGAGCTACTTGGGTCTCATCATCGCCACCTGCGCCTTTGTGTATGGGCTGCATGTGGTCGTGCAAGTGCTGCTGTTTGGGCGCGTGGTGCCGGGTTACGCCTCGCTGATTGTGGCCGTGAGCTTTATGGGTGGGATTCAACTCATCGGCATTGGCCTGTTAGGCGAGTACTTGGGCCGCACGTATCTGGAAAGCAAACAACGCCCGCTGTACATTGTGGCGCGGCAAAGCCTAAGCATCTTAAAGTCAAAAACTCAGGCTCGGCCCAAAGCGAAAGTTAAAGGGCAAACTAAGGCTGCAGCGTAAGG
>JAIXXE010000164.1 GCA_027490875.1 Alphaproteobacteria bacterium | reverse complement strand
CCTCAAACTGAGGGCGTAGTGTGTCTTCGAGTGTCATCGGTTTGCGGGCCATTATGCCTCCTATCAATAAAACGAAGCGCGTTCAAGCGGTACGTCATATACCTCTTCATACGGGTTTTCCGTATTGTGTACCCAACCAGACTGCTTAACCCGCAGGAATGCCATAGTCATTGTGTCAACCCAGTCCCTCGAATCCGCCGCCGGAAACTGCACGCACTGTTCCATAAAGTCACGCGCCCACGGCCTCAACTCATCATATGACGGCTTCATCGCCGGTAGCCACACCCTACCATTTTCAATCAAGTCAGTCACCAATCGAACGCGTGCAATCTTATCACCAAACTTATCAGGATTAAACGGCGTTGCAACAATTCCCGCACGACCCAAATCCTGTATCAGCATCTGGCCGTTCGCCTTCGCCTCCACCAGCACCGTATCGGGCCTGCGATTCTTCGATACCTTGATGGGCGTGCGATAGTTATCGTCCCTGTAATCCGTCGCCATACGCTGCACCATGCGCCGCAGTATCGGCCACTCCGCCCGGTCGCGCCACACCGACAACAGTATCAGGTTCGGTATATCGTTATCGTCGTCAAACACGCCCCACGTCGTTGACGCGCTAAACGCCGATGTCTTGTTCGCCGTCAGCGCCGTATCCCACGCCTGTATAACGTACTTCACCTCCGGCGGATCAGGGGAGCGCCACCACTTAAACCACGTCTGATCAATGATACCACCATCATCCACAACCGGATTCTGCTGATACAGCGACGACCAGATACGGCTCGTCGTGGAAGGCTGGCGGCGGATCTTCTCCAGTTCCTCTTTCGGAAACTGTTCCGGCCACAGCGCATCTCCGGGCTCTCGCCCCAAAATGTCGTTATCCACCGCCAGCGCAGGCAAAATTACCCGCTCCCACTTCTCGCCCTCACCATCCCGTTCGCCCTGATCCAAGCGACCCATGTGGTCACCCAAATGCCAGCGCGTTCCAATCAGGATGATCGGCGTGTCTTTGTTCTTACGACGCGTGAAAAAATCCGCACCGTACCATGCCCATAACTTATTCCGCTCACTGTCCGACTCAGCCGCCTGAATACCCGACAGCAAATCGTCCCCAATCAATATATCCCCGCGCCGGCCAGTCACGTTCGCGCCAACAGCCGTCGCGTGATAACCACCAGCCTGCGTCGTCATCCACTCGCCAGCAGCCGTCTTATCCGCACTAATACCCACATCCGGAAACAACCGCCTATGCTCGTCGCCCTTGATGACGTTCCGAACCTTCAAACCAAACGAATCCGACAGCTCCTGCTTGTGCGTCGCAAAAATCACGTTCTTCGTCGGGTTCTTCGACAAGTAATAGGCCGGGAAGTAATGCGACGCGGCAAACGACTTACCATGCCCCGGAGGCATCGAAATCATCAGTCGCTGTATCTTACCCTCAGCAACCTCATCCAGCTTGTCACAGATCAGCTTCAAATGCGGGGGCGGCTTCAAACCACTCACATACTCAATATACGCAGCAAACGATGCCATCGCCTCCTCGCGGGCAACCAGCTCCGCCAGCAAATCGTCCATCGTCAGGTTATCGTTCATTCAGCGTCCATTGCGATAGCATCTATAACATTCACAGGCTTCGCCCTATCCGCAACCATCGCACGCAGCGTCGCTAAATCCAAATCCTTCGCCGTCACCGTGTGATTGATATTCAACGTCTGATCCATAAACCCTAGCAACTGCGCCTGCGTCTTCACCGCGCTAATCGCACTCGTGAAGTTCTTCGCATCCAACGCACGCTCATGCACCGCCTGCAACTCATCCAAGAACAAATCACGCGTGTATTCCGTGCGCTCAATCGCCATCCCGGAAGTCTCAGCCTCAGCAATCAAACGCTGAACCTCAACCCGCGCCAACTGACGCTCCGCAACTACCTTGATGTGATATTCAGGGTTCGTAATCCCAGCGCGAACACACGCCAACTCAGCAGCGTTCTTAGACTTCAATGCACGCAGACGCACATACTCACGCGCAAAAACCAAATCACGGTCCTCACGCATCGCAACCTCAGCATCCTCGCTGATCAACGAGCCTAAGCCAAATCCGTCATCATCCCAATCCATATCCATCCTCTATAATCATCAACGACATTAAAACAATATATAAATTTTTTTGGATCCACCAATATAAACAAAGGGGGGCATTATCGGGGGTAGGGGGGTGGAAAACAAGGTCAAACGTTTTGGCGCGAAATGTGAGGCTGGGTGGGTATATATAGATATAAAATGGCCACAAGCTGGGCAAAGTGGGTGGGTGGGGGTGTCTGGCTGCAGCTGGAGCCGACCTGCCCTGATTTCCGGCGGTCGAGGCACTGCTTCCGGCTGCGATTGCAAAGCGATTGCATCCCTGCGCGGTGAGCTGATGACACAACGCGACGAACCGATGGCGCACCTGATGACAAGACTGTTGACATACCAGATGACGCTATTATTTACGGGGAAGGCTTTTAGCCTAACATCGATGGCCGGACTGGCTGGCTGTCACAGTTCTAAGGAAACACAACATGAGCATCAAGCAAACACTGGCCCAGCTTAAGGCAATGGGATGCAAGGCGAGCTACTCGCGCGACTGGCAAGAGTATCGGGTGACGCTCCCCAATCTGGAGCCCAAGCGCGAGGAGGCAATCGCCTACTATACCAGCGATGCAGAAGACGCGCTTGCAACAGGCGCAGCGATGAAAGGCCTTGGCTAATGACTGACACGCAAATCCACCTAGCAATCCGCTTGGGCCTCTTCGCCCTGATAGTAATTACCGCCAACCTTTATGCAATGACTGGAGCTTAATATGACACGCAAAGACTATGTATTAATCGCCGACACCATCGCGCAATTTAGCCGCGACATCGCTATTGATAGCGATAGCGAATATCTCACAGACCGCGCACGAGCAATTAGGGATGGCGAACGTGACGCGCTCGTAACCCTCACCCAGCGCCTCGCCGACCAGCTGCGGCAGGACAACCCGTCCTTCGACCGCAAGCGTTTCATCGACGCCTGCCAGCTGGACGCAGAGCGCCTCGCATGATTGCCTACCTATCCCACATCGCCGTGATATCGTTTTTCTGGGGCGTTCTGTTCCTAGTGATTTACGCAATGAAGCTGACCATCGAAGGGAAATAACTATCGAAACGCCTTCGGG
>JAIXXE010000157.1 GCA_027490875.1 Alphaproteobacteria bacterium | reverse complement strand
GAACGTCTGCAACGTCAGCATTCCCTTGCCTGGCTGATAAGGGAAAACACGCAGCGTCTGGGCTAGGGCAGACGAAACAGATGTCGTAGTCGTGTTAAGCGCAACCGAAGACTGGTTGGTGTTGTACGATGTCGTCCCGCCAGTGGCTGTAACGTAGCTGTAGTGGATGTCCGCCGCAAAACGGCTCTGGCTGTCAAACAGCGTGAAGGGGTTAGACACCCGCAGCCGACCGAAGGCATCGACGTTTGTCCCGCCGATGGTAACGGAGGACGGGTTGGATGAAGATCCAATCGGAGGATAGACGCTAATCGTCATTGTCCAGGCCCTCCGCCGACCTTAATGGTTACTGAGGCAGAAGACGCATAGGCAGCGACGAACCCGCCAGCTTCTAAAACCTGCTGTCCGGTCCACTGAACAGTCGTATTGCCGGCGATTGGCGCGGCATAGAAGATGGCGTTGCTGGCTCCAGCTGTACCGCCAGCGGGAACAAGAGAGATGTAGAACGTCGCCGGGGCACCCGACGTGTTGCAGATCTCTATATCAACAATCGCCACCTGCCGCCCGGATGGGACAGTGTACAGGGTCGAATATGAACCTGTTCCTGCCGCGCCAGAGGAAAGCGTTGACCCCCTCAGATAGGAGAACAGGCCCGTAACGGCGAGGTTGATGCCGTTGATGGCAACAACGCCGTTCTTCTGGGTGGTTAAAATGTCGTCAAGAGATGCTGCCATCAGTATTTTCCGTCAACTTGGTATCTGTAGCGGATGTTTCCGATGCGCCACCAAGAGTCGATGTCGCTGCTCTCCAGTTTCACAGAGACAAGCCTGCCCCTGAAGCGTGGAGTGATGAACGTAACTGCTTGGGTCATATTAAACGGCCCATACTGAAGCGGGGTCTGGCCGGGATAGTCAGTCACATAGAACGTCAACCGGACGTTCGCAGACTGAACCCCGTCGTAGTACCCCCACTTCATGTCTGGCCAGATCTGATCGATGAACATCTTCACATCGGCTTCAGACAGGACGAAATAACCTGTCTGGAACGAAGATGTCATCGCGCTTCCGTCAGCATTCTTCGACACTTCATGCTGAAAGATGAAATTGTCCGAGCCGGACGCGCCAATCGGCGGCCCAAGGACGCTTTCGTTGATCCATGCCGTCCGGGACAGAGACCCGAAGTCCCAGCAGTCCAGCAGAATGTTGTACTTGACGTACTTTGTCGGCTGGCCGCTGCTGCCAATCGTCGGATAAAACCAGCTAACCTCGCCAAACCTGGAGTTCGGCGCAATGCGGATGTTGTCCACGAAGTCGGTGTCGATGTCTTGGAAGATTACGTCCCAGACGGGGCACCGGATCGGCTCCACGCCGTTGGAAGACAGCTTAAAGAACTGGCTCGGCCCCATCCAGTAGACGGTTCCGCCCATCGACGTGGCCGCTCGGCGTCCGATCAGGCCGCAGCCAGTGCCAATTTCGTTGAAAGAGTACACATACGGCGGACCCGTGTACTGCATTGCCCACACAGCCAGATCCGTCCACACAAGACCCTGCTGCGGGCCTTGGATGCACTGAACAATTCTGGAGCCTTTGGGGATACGGTAACTGCCAGCTTGGTTGGTTATCGAAGCCGTCCACTGGTTGTAATTGTTTACATCGCACCAGCGGATGAGAAGCGGATCTCCGATACCAGTAAACGTGGAGCCCCAAGCTATGATCTGCCGCTGAGGCATAGCGACAAACATACCGGAATTAACCGGAGGGGCCTCTGGAATCACCAGTGCAGTCTTGTCCCCGCTGGTCGGGTTCCAAGTGTAAATTGGCCCATTCAGCGGACAAGAGACAAGAATTTCACCCCAGTTGTCCAGGGTCCAATCAGTGGCCGTTATGGGCGTTCCGGGATTCGGTACAACCGTTATCCCAGTGCCATAACCACCCATGCCGTAGCCGCCAACACCATAGCCAGTTCCCTGCGCTATAGGACCAACGCCGTTGAAGTAGAAGTAATTAGCATTTCCGCCATTCAGGAGCGCGCTGGACGACGAGCTTGCCGAGGAAGAGGCAGAAATAACGAACACGCTGGAAGACGTAACTTCTCGGACAATGTAGTTCCCGTACAGCGTTACGCCGCCCAATGACGTGGCGAGGAGGACTGGGAAAGTGTCCCCAACCACATACCCATGATCCGACATGGTTACGTTGACGAAATCGCTCCCGGAGGTTGTCGTAAACAGAGGCGTAGAGCCCCTGTTGGTGATCGAACCCCCGCTGACATAGGCGGTCGTCGTCGTGCTGGCGTATGAAACGCTCGTGGATGTCGAAGATGTTACGACATAGGTTCCATTGTACCCAGCAGGGTTAACCCCCGTTACGGTAACGGTGCTCCCCTGTTGAAACGTGTACGGACCTGTATAGGTCAACGTCGCAATCGTTCCCGTGCCACTGGCTCCGGTCACCGACAGAGGGGCCGCAAGCGTCGTGAAGGAGGCAAGAAGCGGGTCTCCGATACCGTCCGTGGCATAGATCCGGTACGTGTTCGCGCCGACCTGAAAACACTGGTACTGGCCGAAAAGGATCAACCCGCCGACGCTGATCTGGGTCTTGATGTAAACAACGTCATAGTTGTCAACATTCCGGCCCGTATCAGTGATGGTTATCTCATTGCTGCCCGCTACAGTCGAAACGGAGACAGCTACGTTAACATTCGTAGTCTCAGGCGTGATGTCATCGCGCACGTTGGATGTGATGACAGACAACGCTCCCGTGCCGCCAGTGCCTACCGCGCCAACGGCCAGATACGAATTGGCGTTTGTGTCTTCCCACGCCCAGAGGTTCTTAACCGCGCTGCCGATTGTTGACGAGAAATATTTCGACCAGCCGCCCAGTTTCTGAACCAAGCCGCCCATGGTCCGATCCGGCACAAAGCGGATCAGTTGGCTTTCCGAGATGGCAGCCTCGTTAAGGGCGGGAGTCTTGTTCTGATCGACCCCAGGGATGACTTTGAAACTTGCGTGGGGCATTCGTCACCTGGTGGGTGTGGCGACAGGGGACGGCGACTGCGAAGACCAAGCCGAAGCTTCAAACTTCTTGCGGGCCTCTTCAACCGCAGCGCCCTTCAGCAGGGCCTGATACTGGCTTTCATACGTCACAGCCATCTGCGGCTCATCGTTGGCGCGGCCAAAGTTTCTCTGGTAGCCGCTGATGTAAATCATGCTGGCCATAATGAAGAGATCTGGCAGGTCTTT
>JAIXXE010000109.1 GCA_027490875.1 Alphaproteobacteria bacterium | reverse complement strand
GCCGACGCAGCGGCCGGGGCCGCGGGCGTGCCGACTTGCTCGACAACGCGGCGGTTGAGGCCGTCGTAGGCGTAGCGGGCGACTTCGACACCAGAGGCGTTCTTCACCGAGACAAGGCGGTTCCAGGCGTCGTAGGCGAGCGTGCGGCCCTCGGCGTCGGTGGTGAGGGTGCCTGTCTGCGAGTAGGCAAGCGCCGAGCCGCCCACCTGCGTGACTTCGTTTTGCGCATTGGCCGTGTGGGTTTGGGCGACGCCGTTGGTGGTGAAGGTCGTCCAGTTGCCTGCCGCATCGAACTGCCACTGTTGGCTCGTGGTCGTGCCACCGGTGCGGGCGAAGCTCTGGAGCTGGTTCAAGGCGTCGTAGGCGTAGGTCTCACTAAAGGCGGCGGCAAGGGCGTTTGAGCGCGTGAGCCGATTCGAATTCCTGTCGTACGTGTAGCCGTAGCGGTCGAGCACCGGGCTTGTCGCCGTCGTGCCCTGGGTCCAGCGCTGATCCACCACCCTCCCAAACCGATCAAGACCCGTGTATTTATCGCCGGCATCGCCGGTCGCGCCCGTCACGCTCACCATCGAAAGCGCGGCGTTCACTTCTGGCCGTGACCGCTCAATCACGGTGCCCAGACCCAGATACTTGAACGCCTCGAGCGTGACGGCGGCCGCGGAGCCGGCACTCTGGCCCGACAGGCTTGTCGGGCGGCTCACGGCCGAGTCGAGGCCCGTGTACGCCGAGGTGAGCTGATAGCCGTCGGGATACGTGATCCGCGTCAGCCGGCTGTGGTTGCCGCCACTCCCCTCGGAATAGGCGTATTGAACCTGCGGCGTCGTGGCCGGATCGACAAGCCCCGTGTGCGCCTGCCACTCGGACGTGATCTGCCCGAAGCCGTTGAAGGTTCGCGTGACTTGGTTGAGCACAGTGCCGGATGATGGGGCGGCGAACGACGTGACGCTCGTGACCCGGCCCAGGGCGTCGTAGGCCGATTCGATCCGGCGGACGGCGCCGTCTACGCCTGCGCCGAGCGCGGTGATTGCGTCAGCCGTCTGGCGGCCGAGGACGTCGTAGGCGTAGGCGTGCGTCGTGCCAGCCCGGTCGGTGAAGCTTGTCCGCTCGCCGAGGGCGTTGGTCGTAGACACGTCGCGATCGGTGGCGGATGGCAGCCCCGTCGCCGGGTCCGGATAGAGTGTCTCCGCCAGGATGTCGTTGGAGGCAATCGCGCTGCCCGTGGCCGGGGAGACGCCGTAGACGTAGCCCGTCACCTGGGAGGGCGTGCCGGCGGGTTGCACGGCCGTGCGCGAGGCGAGCCGGCCGGCGAAATCAAACGTGAACAGGGTCGTGACGTCGGTCTGGGAGGATGCCACGCCGCCCGTATAGTTCGCGATCGTGGCCGTCGTACGGCCCAGGGCGTCGGAGAGCGTCCGCGAGACGATGCCGAGCGGGTCCGTCACGTCTTGCACGCGGCCGGCGGCGTCGTAGGCATACGTCGTGACGAGCGCCGTGTCGGAGCGGGCCGGCACCGTGGATGGGCGGGCATAGGCCACGCCGCCGTTCGTGCCCACGTTCACCGAGGCCGTGTCGTAAAGCTGCTTCTGCGTGCTGCCGATCCCCTTCCCGGGCGTGAAAATGCCGCTGTCCACAACCCTAAGTGAATCCTTCACGGATGCGTCAATCGTAGCAAGGTCGATGCCGGTGCCGGTCTCCGTCAGGCAAAGCTTTACTTTGCAAGTCGTAAACATTCAGCGTGGCCCATGAGGCTGCACCCCCGCCCGCGAGCTGGGTGGACTAAGCCAGGTAAATCCTGGTGAGCCTTGAGCATTGTGCCTATGCTTTCCCGGTCACTCGGCGGTGACAAAAACAATGACTACGCTCGTTTGTTTGCAGGACTTCGCGACATCAAACACTTTCACAAGGTCTCCGCGGGCGGCTGCATCAGATACTCGCTCGTGCTCGCCTGCAGGCTCAGTACCACTTCCAAACAAAAAGACGCACAACATTTTTTCTTCACCAATCCCACATCGGAATTCCTCGCGAGCAGCTATAAATCGCACCATCGTGCGATTTTCAGCAACATTGGGTGCGAGCACCGCGTTATTGCGTTCTATGCTTTCAAATGCAAACCCTATGGCAACCAAGCCTTCTTTCCCGCGACTCTCACGTTTGGATCGCTCGGAGCGGACTACGTACAAAGTTCCGGCACCGCCAGCTACGATATGCCCAGATACCTCGGCTAACGGCTGTTGACAGCCGTCAACGAAAGCAACTGATTTCATGCGTACAATGTCTAGCGTGCCACACCTCGCCCGACACTGCCAGACTATCAACCTTTCTTGATGATATTCAAACGGTAAAGACGCGCCATCCCAGCCAAGCGGGTTTACAACAATAACTGGCTCTTCTCGTGTAAACTGCTCCGCAACACTGATATCCCCCGAGAAGACCAAAACTGCCCAAAATGACACAGGAAGAAGTCGCAAAAAAAGGCAGAGCGGTGTCTTGATGAGTAAGCCATTATCGCTTCTGCATGACATAGGTTAAGCCCCGTGCGGCTTTACGATCAACTTAATAACACAGGATAGCCATTCATTTATTTGACACGCTTTGAACTGCCTGCATTAGTACATAGGCCTCATACAAAGCATCATAAAGTTCGCACCAGTTTTTGGCAACCTCTTGCGTCTCCCAGACCCCTATCGCTTTGCCAGGACACGGAGCCGTGTACGTGACGGGCTTCCCTGAGTTAGGTACAAGCGTGTCCTGGTTCGTTCTCCCATTGACGGTCCTCACGGACACCCTGCCGTCGCCCCCCGCCGAGAGCCCAAATAGCTGATGGTCGTCAAAGTTATTGAAAAGTACAAATTTTGCAAGCTTGAGCGGTAGATTAGCAGCGAGCTTCGCCACGGCTGCGGGCGTTCCTAGTCGCGGCAGTGCTTGTTTAGCAAGGTGCAAGGCGATGTCTCTCGCATGTTGCTGGATAATGTCCTCTGTAACATTCGTACCATTCGTGAGCCGCCGAAAGTGATCAAAGTTGATCGCTGTGCCAGGGTAGTTGGATGTGCACTCCTCCAACCCACTCGGGTCCGTCTTCCCCGTCGGCCCATTGCCCACGAACCTGTACCAGTTGTTGTCTTCCGCCTGGAACCCGATCGGGTCGAGCTCGATGAACCGCCCGATGGTGGCCGAGTAGTCGCGGTGGCGGACGTACGCCAAGCCCGTCACGGCGGTGAACTCCAGGCCCTGGAAGAGGTGGGTCCACGAGGTCGCGGGGGTTGAGCCGACTGCCGGTGTCGCCCAAGACGCCGTGAGCGTCTGCGACTCGCCGTACGGCGTATACACGAAGCGGTTGATGACGGCGCCAGCTGTCACGCCGGGCACCCCCGAGGCCGCGAGGATCGCCGTCGTGTTCCAGTTCGCATCTTGCAAGGCGTAGACGCGCTCTTCGAGCCCGCCGGGGCCCGTGGCGGCATCGTCGTCGGCGTTGCGATCCCGCGCGACCATCGCATCGACATACACCGGGCTCCAGATGAAGCGGGTATCGGCGATCGCTGGGATGGCGCCTGTTGAGGTGCGCACTCGCTCTTCAACCGCTTGCCACTCCTGCGAGTAGTAAACGTCGCGGATCGGAGCCGACGCAGCGGCCGGGGCCGCGGGCGTGCCGACTTGCTCGACAACGCGGCGGTTGAGGCCGTCGTAGGCGTAGCGGGCGACTTCGACACCAGAGGCGTTCTTCACCGAGACAAGGCG
>JAIXXE010000051.1 GCA_027490875.1 Alphaproteobacteria bacterium | reverse complement strand
GTGCCGGAAACATGCAGCGTGGCGGAAGGAGTCGAACCAGCAGCCTGCAGCCCAAGCATCGTGGTGCCGCCCGAGTTAAACTGAGCAAAGTTAACCCCAGCCGAGCCAATATGGTTGAAGGTGCCACCGCTCTGCCCCAACTGAAGGTTGACCGAAGAGTTACCAGCAGGGGAAATTGCCAACCGGTAGCCGCTTTGGTTGAACGCCCCAAGAGTAATTCCACCGAGGGTTGTGCTCAAACCCATCACATGCAGCGAAGAGCTTGGCTGGGTCGTGCCAATCCCAATCAAACCCGCTTCGGTAATCCGCATGCGTTCTTGGCTTACAATGGAGCCACTAGGCGTGGTCAAAAATAAAAGCTGGCCCGGCATCGAACCAGCAGTCGCTGTCCCCTCAAGCCGGCCGCGAATGGAAGCAGCGGTTCGCACAGCAAAACCACTCGTGTTGCCAGTAAATTCTATAAAGCCTAGTTCAGAGTTAACGGGGCTTCCACCACCACCATCCCCACGACGAAACACAATACTCGGAGTCGTAGCCAGGCTGCTTCCATAATAATAGAAAAACGCACCGCTACTACCAATCGAACTGGTATTAAAGCCTCCCTGCCGTAAGTTAATTGTATCAACGTCAATCGTATTAACGAGCGCGGCAGGGGCGTTTATATAGCTAGCACTAACAGTACCGAGCACCTCCAACGGTGTCCGCGCAGCCCTATCAGCCCCCACCATCGTCCAGCTTACCAAGCGGGTATTGCCGGCTACACTCAGGTTCTCCGTCACACTCGCGTTGTTCGTCACGCGCAGGGTGCGGATATCCGCCAGAGTCGCCGAAAGATTCGTCACGCTCACGTTGCCGCTGGTAATCGCGCCGCTCATGCTAATGCCACCGTTGGCGAAGATGACGCCATCGATGGTTTGCGTCCCGCTGACCAGCAGGTTACCGCCCACCCGCAGGTCACCCGTGGTATCCAGCCGCGTTACACTCACATTGGTGGCCGCAATCGGCCCCGTGCCAAGGCTGGCGGCGGTGAGGGTTCCGGCGATGCTCGCATTGCCGGTGATGCTTATTCCCGTGCCCGAAATCAGCCCCGCAACCTCCAACCGAGCGTTAGGCGCCGCAGTACCAATCCCGACGTTCCCATTATTCGCGATTCTCATTTTCTCATCAGAGGCAGCGTATCCGCCGGTTGAGAAATTAATGAACCCACTCGTACCGCCAGCCACGAGGGTTACGCGCCCATCATTCAGATAGTTAGCCAACGCGAGTTGGTTGCCGACAAAAATACCGTTGCTAAAGCTGCTGCCCGTGGCCAAAAACTGGCCCAGTAACCCACCGGCCGTATTAAAGTCGATGGCCCCATAGCTTGCAATACTGGTCGCATCAAGTCTCAGGCCATTGTTCAACCCACCCGTAGAAACCACATGCAAGGCGGCCAACGGTGAGGCTGTCCCAATCCCTACGCGGTTATTTACCTCATCCACAGAGAACGTGCCGTTATCCACCAGCAGCCCGCCGGTAACACTCACGCCGCCGCCTACCGTTTGGTTGTTGGTCACCCGCAGGGTGCGGATGTCGGCCAGAGTTGCCGAAAGATTCGTTACACTCACGCTGCCGCCCTGAATGGCGCCGCTCATGCTAATCCCACCGTTGGCGAAGATGACGCCGTCGATGGTTTGCGTCCCGCTGACCAACAGGTTTCCGCCCACCCGCAGGTCACCCGTGGTATCCAGCCGCGTTACACTCACATTGGTGGCCGCAATCGGCCCCGTACCAAGGCTGGCGGCAGTGAGGGTTCCGGCGATGGTCTGGTTGCCCGTTAGGCTAATGTTGCTGCCGGTCAGCAGGCCGCTGAAGGTGCTCGTGCCTGCCACGGTCAGGTTCTGGGTGAGGCTGGTGTTGATGGCCCGCAGCGTGCGGAGGTCGGCCACGGTGGCGGAGAGGTTCGTGGTGCTGATGTTTTGGCTTTCCAGCGTGCCGGGCATTTGGATGCCGCCGTTGGCGAACAGCACGCCGTCAAGGCTTTGACTGCCGCTCACGTTCAGGTTGCCCGCAATGTTGACGTTCCCGCCAAAGCTGGCGTTGCCCGTAACGCCGAGGCGGTTGGTCAGGTCAAGGTTGGTTCCGCTCACGTTCGTGGCCGCAACCGGCCCCGTGCCAAGGCTGGCGGCAGTCAGGCTGCCCGCGATGGTCTGGTTGCCGCTCACGCTCACGTTCGTAGCGGTCAGCAGACCACCGAAGGTGCTCGTGCCTGCCACGGTCAGGTTCTGGGTAAGGCTGGTGTTGATGGCCCGCAGCGTGCGGATGTCGGCAAGGGTGGCGCTCAGGTTCGTGGTGCTGACGTTCTCGCTGGTCAGCGTGCCGGGCATCTCAATGCCTCCATTGGCAAACAGCACGCCATCCAGGCTTTGGCTGCCGCTCACGTTCAGGTTGCCCGCAATGTTGACGTTGCCGCCAAAGCTGGCGTTGCCGCTGGTACTCATCGCTGTGGCGCTGATGTTCGTGGCTGCAATCGGCCCCGTGCCAAGGCTGGCGGCGGTGAGGGCGCCGGTTACGGTCGCATTGCCCGTGATACTTATCCCCGTGCCCGAAATCAGTCCCGCAACTTCCAATTGGGCATTTGGAGCTAGGGTATTAATCCCAACATACCCCGTTGTGGGCTGGATGCGCATACGTTCCGAATTACTGCCATCGGTCTGGAATATAATCGGGGCCGGTCCCTGAGTTCCCAAACGTAAGCCGCCCGAACTTCCTGCTGTTGCTACCATATAGCCTAAATCATTCCACACCCCACCATACCCTTCTGAGGTTGAACCAAACGAAAGCGCGGAGCTTTGTCCTTGCAACTGTAATCGTGCCGATTGTGCGCCACTCCCTGGGTTATTAATTAACATCCCATTATCGCCAGAGTAGGTAAGTTCAAACGGCCACGAAGGCACCATGGTCCCAATCCCTACCCGATTATTAACCTCATCCACGAACAGCGTGCCGTTATCCACCAGCAGCCCACCGGTAACACTCACGCCGCCGCCTACCGTTTGGTTGTTGGTCACCCGCAGCGTGCGGATATCCGCAAGGGTTGCCGAGAGGTCGGTGGTACTAATCTGACCGCTGGTCAACGTGCCGGGCATCTCGATGCCGCCGTTGGCGAAAAGCACGCCACTTAGCACCTGGCTGCCACTGACGTTCAGGTTGCCCGCAATGTTGACGTTCCCGCCAAAGCTGGCGTTGCCCGTGACGCCGAGGCGGTTGGTAAGGTCAAGGTTGGTTCCGCTCACGTTCGTGGCCGCAATCGGCCCCGTGCCAAGGCTGGCGGCAGTGAGGGTTCCGGCGATGGTCTGGTTGCCCGTTAGGCTAATGTTGCTGCCGGTCAGCAGGCCGCTGAAGGTGCTCGTGCCTGCC
>JAIXXE010000044.1 GCA_027490875.1 Alphaproteobacteria bacterium | reverse complement strand
TTACGCCGCGCAAAGAGCCTTGGCACTTGGGGTAACCGCCAGCCATCGGCATAGAAGGTGTAAGGGCGGATTTTGTAAGGGTAGCCCGCTGGGTTGGGGTAGGCGCTGCGCAACTGCCAGCCTGGTTGTTGCGCGGGGCTAACCCCCATGGGGGGGGCGATATCCAGCAGGCTCCAGAGACAAAAAATGCTGTTTTCAAGATGCTCGGCTCCGACCATGGTCGCAGGAACATCGGCGCAGCCAGCTGGAAAGAGCGGTAAGTCGGGCGGAGTGGGCAGCGGCAACAGGCCGGTGTGAATGACGCGCCCACACAAATCCCGCACAAATACGGGCGCTAACGGGTATTCATCCAGCTGGTCGGGGTTGGCGGCGTGGCGGGGGCCAGCATCCAGGATGGTATGATGCCCGTGGCTGGCCAATTGCACCGGCAACCCCAAGGCCTCGATCTCCAGCCACTCCTCACGGCTGGGAAAGAGCGGAAGTCTGCCCAGTACTTCGGCCAAAGACCCTGCCAGGCTTGGGTGCTCGCCACGGGTTAAATCCCAGCGCCCTGCCAAGGCCAACAGCGGGGCCTCGGGCAAGGGGGTATTCAGGGTGTTTTTCATCCGTGCTTTTTTGGCAACTTTTTTAGGTCGGTGTGATTATGTGCACCACCACTATGCCTAGAAAAACAGGGACTGTCACCTTAGCAAGTGCGCCCCCGGTGCGACAAATGACGTGATTTTCAGCGTTGACGCTCCTTGGTCGTTGACCTACAGAAAGTAGAGCACATTAGGCGCCAGCAAACAAACAGCCAGATCTATCGTTGTAAAGTTGGTTGACCCGTTTGCCAAACTCACCGCGCGAGCCTTCAATTTCATCCAGCCGTTCAAGCTGCTGCTCAATATGCGGCAGCATGATGGTACGGATGGCAGTGGCCAAGCGTTCCCGTATGACAGGGCTGTCGAAGGTTTCCTCATTGGTATTGAGAGCGCGCAACGCGCTGACATCGCCCGACTCCAGCCGCCCCATCACCAAGGTTAAGCGCTGTTTAACATGTCCCAAAACACTCTGGCTGGCATTGAGCGCCAAATCCTGCCCGGCCATATCGTAGAAGGCGGTTTCTTCTTCGCCATCACAGCTCATCAGGTTGGCGGT
This sequence comes from Alphaproteobacteria bacterium, assembly GCA_027490875.1. GTDB lineage: Bacteria > Pseudomonadota > Alphaproteobacteria > UBA2136 > UBA6156 > JADCGN01. Next base: position 11,896 of record JAIXXE010000044.1, on the reverse strand, counting down.
TAATTCGGGGTTAAACACCGTAATGCGCTGGTTGGCGGTGCAACCAAGGGCGACAAAGAGCAATTCGCCTAAGTCGCTGCGGTCGGCCTGAAGTTCGGTGCTTAGTTGGCTGCTGTTGGGCACCATCCGCTCGGCCAAGGGGTTAAACGAGGTGGACGCAAACGGGCCACGTTGCACGCCCAAGGCTTGGCCATCCTGGGTGGGGCCCTGTTGGTCGCCACCAAACTTGGCAACCAGCGTTTTGCCAAACTCTTCGATTGGCATGCTGATGTTGGGGTTTTTGCAGTTAAGGTATCCAAAGGTAAAATCGCGTAGTGGCGGGTTGGTTACGGCCACCACGTCATCAATCAGGGCCGAGGCTTCCTTGGCGGCCAGCTCGACGTTGCTGCGGTTGCCGTTGCGCATCATACGCACGCTGGTGAGGAAGGGGTCAAAGTATTCCGACTGAAACTGGTAGTAGGTGCTCAGCAGGCCGTCGCTCAGGGTGGCGGTATCCAGCGGGGCAGGGTTAACCCCAAAGTTGTTGGCCAGCGAATTGGGCGCGGTCGTTTTCACGCCTTCGGCCAGCAGTCGCACCTGCGGCAAAAACAGGTTAAGCCAGCAGGCGTTGCCGCTTGCGGCACGGTTGGGCGTAATATTGCCACCGCTACCCGCCGCGCTCGCGCCGCTGTTGGCAGGGCACAGCAAGGGCCGCAACATGGCGTTTACATCCTGCGCACGGCGCACCGATTGGGCATAGGTCTCGCTCGATTGCCGCATCAAATCGCGGGTCGTAGCGTTGTACTGCTGGGTGCACAGGTCAAAAGCGCGGGCGGTGCGGCGGGCCTGGAGTTCTTCGGGGTTTGTGATGGGTGCCGCCCCCGTGGTTTGTGGCTGAAGCTGACTGTCGGGAATGGCGCCGTCATTTTCTGCTAAGGTACTCATGCAGCTACGAACATATTGCTGGCGGGCATCGGCCTGCTGGGCACTAAGCACGCACCCCTGCCTGAACTGGTTGAAACGGTCGTTCCCAAACTGGTTAAGCTGGGCGAAGAGCGCCGCCGTTTGGGGCATGGAAAAGTTATAGGTCAGCAGCTGTTTGGCCAGCTCGCTGTTTACATCTTGGGTTCTAAATTTTTCAAACACGCTGGTGTCGTTAAACAGCTGGCCCGTGTAATCGTTCACCCCAACCGTGCCGCACCCTTGTAATTCAATCCCATCGGGCTGGGCGGTGGTTGGGATTGGCCCAGGGAACAGCGTCGGTTGCATCAGGCCAATACCCGTTAGGTCGGTACTGCCGCCTTCTTCAACGATGCCGTCTCTGGAAAGTTGAGCATGGCTTAGGCCTGCAAGGCCAACCAAGGCCACAATCGCAAGCAAGCAGGCAGGCAGACGCACCATTAATATAAGCATGGGCCTAGAGCGTGAAGATTTCAAGAGGTCACAGGCTCGCCAGGGGTTTCGCTTGGTCGGCCAACCGGGGCCGAGCCCCCCTTGTTCATCAGCTGAACCCGCAGTTGGGTTTGCGTGGCAGCAATTTGTTCCAACAATGGCTCCAGCTCACGGTTTTGCCGGTGGGTGAGGGTGGCACTCCGCAGCTGACGGGCCGCTTGCTCGAGGTGCTGTTTGGCACTGATAAAGCGTTCTTGAATTTGAAGAAAGCTCTTGTAATCTTTCAGGTAATTGTTAAGCGTTTCATGGTCGGCCATTTCCAGCAGGCTTTGGGCTTCCAGCTCGCGCTTAAGTGTTTCTACGCTGTTTCTAAGATCTTGAATTTGCGATGTTTGTTGGCCGATTGTCGCCTCGCGTTGGCGCGCCCAGATGTCGGCATCGTTCAGGGCATTTTCCAGCGCCTGTTGGCGTTTTTTGAGTGCAAGGGCCACCTGCGGATTAAACCCTGCGGGGGCGTCGGCATGGTCCTCGGTACCGATGGGATGCAGGCTTGGCATGGCTGGAATGACCGACTGACCCGGAAGAACCCCAATGCGGGGGGTCAACGCGGTGGCAGGGGGGCTTGCATCGGGGAGGAGCCGGTGCAGCTGGCCTGCCGCGGCCGCCTCGTAGGCTTCGGCAAACTGGGGCCCACGGCTCCAAGCACTGCCGTGCAGCCGGATAAAGTCGGCCAGTTTATCTTGCGCTTCGGGCGGTAAATCGACTGCGCTGCTGGCGTTGGTGATTTGCAGCTGGCCATCGGTAAAGAGCTGTTGCAGCCGCTCGGTGCCTTGACTAAGCAGCTTGGCGTAAACAATCACGTTGGGGCGGCTGGTGCCGAGCAACTCGGCAATCTTGCCTTGCGCCAAGCCCAGCTTGAGCAGGGCAGAAATCGCGCTGTAAAGTTCCAGCTTGCTGGGGCTGCGCACGCGCATGTTCATCACCACGCGCAGCTGATGCGCCGCTGCCAACCCCTGCGGGCCCGGTGGCATTTGCCGCACTTGGCATAATACCCGCTTCAGGCCTCGTGCGCGTGCGGCTGCCAAACGCCGCTCGCCGTCCACAATCCCACCGGCTTCGGTAACCAGCAGCGGAGGCCAGTCTTCGGGCGAGCCCGCCGTCAGCTGTTTGATATGGGGGTAGTCTTCCGGCGCGGTTGGTTCGGGGGGGCGAAAGCTAACCCCTAAGGCCTGTAGGCCCACCAAGGGCCTTAGCTCAACGGCCAAAGGCGGGAACTGTGCGTCCTCTTCGGCCGTAAGTTGGGCCGGTAAAATGGTGTGAGAATCGATGGGGGTGGTTTGGCTGCCGTTGGGGTGCTGCGCCAACAGTTGATTAAGCTGTTTGGCAAGCTCGGGGTGGGTGGGGCCAAAGGTGGTGGTAATCGCGGCTGCGCGTTGGCTGTCGCCGCGCTCGGTCGCCACCCGAATGGCATCGGCCAGCAGCCGGGCGGCGCGTTTGTCGTTCAAGCTGAGCTTGCGGAAGTCGTAGCCGACACTCTTTAAGTCGCCTGTCAGCAACCGCTGCACGTAGAACGCGTCCATCAGCTCGTTAAAAATCTGGCTGGCGCGGCTGTCAGTCACACCAAAGTGAAAGGCGATTTCCTCGAAGCTGCTAACCCCGCCCGCCTTCACGTGCTGCAAGGCGGCGCGGCGTTTGTCGTCACGCTCGGCGGCAATGAGGTCGTTGAGCTTTTGCTCGATAAAGCTATCTTGCAGCAGCTTGGCGCCGGTCGAAACCTGCCGACGCGACTGCGCATGGCTCACTTCGCTCACCAGATGCTCCTGCTGCGTACTTTCCTGATCGAGGTGCTGCACCAGCAAGGGCGGGCTTTTGCGGAACTCATCACGTTCGCTGTCGCTCATTTCGGCCATATGGGCTTGCCGTGCCTGATATTCAGGGTCGCGGTTACGGAGCTCCATGGCGCGGTTTTCCAGCCTGTTGCCAAAAAAGGTGTTGAACTGAACCGAGACCACGCTGCCATCGGCCTTGGTGTAAAGCGGGTTAAAATCGCGCAGGCAGGTCAGCAAGATTTCGTAGGCTTCCTGATGCAGGTCATCGGCATCGATGTGGTAATTGCGGGCCAACGCAAACATCGCCTGGCGGCGGGTATGAAGGTACTGTACCGACTGTTTCCGTGCGAGCTGGTAGCCCTCATCGGCCTGTTTAAGGTCGGCAACAGCGGGAGTAACAGATTTTGGTTTGCGCGGGGCCATGCAGAGGCTTTTTTTTTACTCTAGCCCACCCAGCGCCCAAGCGGCAGGGGGGAACCCCCGTTCCTGACACCCCTTGTGGCAGGGATGTAACCCTGCTTTAAAACTACTTGTCGTTCAGCAACTCGCGCGCCAAGGCACAGGGTTCACCCACCGAAGTAAGGAGCAGGCCACCACGGGTGCGGCTGCACGCCAGCAACCACATGCGGCGCTCGTGGTCGTGGTCGGCCCCCAGGGTTGGGCTGATGGGGGGTGGCCAAACGCCTTCTGCCGCATTGACCAACACCGCGCCATCGAACTGGTGGTTACGCATTTCGCGCACCGGACCGACGGTAATCAGGCTGTTCATGTTGGGCAGCGTTTCGGTCATCACGCGGGGGAGTACCTCGTTAAGCTTGCCGGAAAGCGAGAGCAGCGTTTCCAGCGCCAACAAAGCCTGCGCTTGGTCGGCATTGGGAATGAGCGGCAGCAAGTCGGCCCAGAGTGCCTTAAAAATTGTGGTCGGAGGCAATGTTCGGTGCTGCCACAAGGTATCGGCGCTGCGTAACGCAAAACGAATCTGTTGGGCGAGGTTTTGAACAGTTGGCGAGCTAACAGCCCCCAATGGCAAAGGTGCACCTTGGGCCAGCCAATCGGGGGCGTTCAGCACCCCAAGGCCTTGCCAGTGCATCACCTGCGCCGCTGGTAGCCCAAGGCCCAACAGCAACAGCATGCAGTATTGCGGCGTGGCCTGACCAAGCAGGATATGCAAGCTGGCCAAAATGACTTGAGGGATAGGTTCCTCCCAAATCAGGCGGGCGAAACTCGCTGGGTTAAGCCCTCGGGCCTGAAGCTGATGGGTAAGAATTGCTGCGCTCAAATCATCGTAGGTGATGAGCCCAAGGCGCTGCCCTTGCTGCTGGTATTGCTGCGCAATATCGAGCAGGTCGGCATGCAGCACCGGCAAGTGCGGGTAGGTGCGGTGGCTGAGTGGTGGCAGCAGGCCGCCCGCTTGGGTGGCCAGTGGGGCGGCCACGGTGGTTTGGGGCTTGTTAAGGCGCAGCCGCAACAGCCGGCTTTGTTTGGCAAGTTTGGGGGCCAGCGTGGCGGTGAGGCGGTGGCTGGCAGGGAGCGTATGGGTTTCCAGCTCCCACCCCTGCACCTGCTGAATGGCCGCGGCCCCTTGCGCGCCGTCGCGCCCAAAGGCGGTCAGGTCATCATCGGCAGTCAGGGCTAAACGAACGCCATGGGTATGGTGAAGCTGTAGCCAAATCAGCTGAAGTTCGGTGGCATCTTGCAGGCCATCCAGCAGCAGCCAATCGGTTGCCAATACAGGCAGGCTGCCTTCCTTCATGCCCAACACGTGGCGGCGAATGAGGTCGTGCCGGTCGCTCAGCCCAAGGCTGTCGAGCTTGGTCTTGTAGGCATTCACGAAGGGGTAGAAGCGGTCGGATTCGGGCAGTCGCTTGGCGCGCCCACGGGCGCTGCGAATGATATGTTCGGCCTCTTCCAGCGTGCCGGGGAAGGATTCCTCGGCCATCAGTTGTCGTAGCAGCTGCCGCACCTGATTGTTGCTGGCGAAGTTTAACTGAATCCCGCCTTGCTGCACGGCTTGCAGCGCAAGGTCGTAGAGCGTCCCAACCTTCAGCAATCCGCTGGCAATGTGGGGCGTGAGGGCGGGCGCCCCCCGCTGCTTTAGGTTTTCCAGCACCCGAAAGGCAAAGGTTGTGAGTATCACCCGCTGGCCGGCGGTGGCTAACAACCGCGCCTTTTCCAGCAGCGCGGTGGTTTTTCCGCTGCCGGGGCAGCCCAGCAAGACGTAGCTTTCGCTGGAAAGAAGCGCATCGGCCTGCGGTGGGGACCAGGTGAAGGGCATAGCTGGAAGGAGGGTTTTGTGGCGGCTTAGGCGTTGTTGTTGGCGCGGTGAATGCGCATATACATGCTGTAGACATTCCGGACATACCGGTTGGCGTAGACTGGCGTCCCGCTGTGGTAGCGGCCAACACTGCCCCACCAGTCGCGCGTTTGCCGATGATTGAGCAGGTAGGTAACCGCGTATCGCAGGTTGGCGGTGGGGTCGAGCACCTCGGCCACACTACGGAAGCGGCTGCCATGAACCTTCCAGTTAATCTGCATCATGCCCACATCCACGTTGCGGTAGCCACGGGCAAACAGGTTTTGCAAGAAGCGCTCGGTGGCGGCGGCATCGGCAAAGCGGCGGGCAAAATTACGACCTTCTACGGTAATAAACGCCTGCGTTGCGCCAAGGGCACTCAGTTTGGCGGTAGCTTCCGGCATTTTAATGTTGCTGAAGCTGCGGCCGTTCAGATTCAGGTTAAAGCGTACAAAGCCTAAGGCGCGCCAACGTTCCAGCTGCCGCAGCGCCTCGGGCCCTTGCCGGAAGTCTTGCCGCCCCGTGCCATTAATCCCTACCGTGTAGGGCCATGGCAGCATCCAGCCACGCAGGCCTTGCCCGGTTTCTACCAAGCTGATGGCATGCAAGAGCCCGCGCGGTATCTCGTACTGACGTTCGGCTGCACTGATCATCAGCCAGGCATCGCGGGCAACGACGGGGTCGAAGGGGTCGCGGCTATAATCATCGGCGGCCGGTGCAACAATGCCCCACGCCGTTGCCATCAGCAAGGTTGTAAGCAGCGCGGCCCACCGGGGGTTCATAGTTTATTATATACGCCGACACGAGCCATTTTGCCAAGCCTTCCGCAAGGCACACGGCCTAGCGTTCAAAAACCAAGAACAAGATACCCTTGTCGTTGGGGGCTCCGGCTGGGTTTAAGCGGAGGTTTTCCATGCTGGCATGTCGCAATTCGCCCCACTCGTTGGTCTGGGGGATGGTGATGGCAGGCAGGTTCACCTCCTGCGGAGTGCCCGATTCGTTGCGGACATGCACCACCAGACCTGTCAGTTTGGGGTTCTGCCAGACTTCGGCGAGGTCAAAGCTCATGCTGCTGCCCCGAAACCAGTTGGGCACCACATAGGTTTCGCGCGTTATTCCGGGTACGTCTTGGTCCAGCGCCATCGAGCGTACCAAATCCATGGGCGTAAAGCCGCTGCTGGCCTTGCGGGCCAGGTTGTCAATTTCCAACCCGTTCACAATTTGCATATAGCTGCGGTAGGGGATATCGGTGGTAAGGATGGCGATATACGTGTTGCCGCTGGCGCCGGTCAGGAACATGCGGGTGGCCATTTTAGGCAAGAGGCTACGCATCCGGAAAGCGCGGTTGTTGTAGCCTTCCACCACCAAGGCATCCACGTAGTCTGGATTTTCCAGCGATACATTCACAATCGGCTCGGGGAACTCGATATGCGCCACGTCATCTTGGCTTAGGCCAAGCGTGAGTGGCTTGGTGGGCCCACGCCACACCACGGTGTCGGCCTGTGCCAAGGCCGCCAAGCCAATCAAACCAACCAGAGCAAGCAACAGCACGCGCATGGGTGTTACAATCCTTGTTGTTGCATGGGGGCTGGTTGGCTGACGGGTGTTGGCCCGCTGGTGTCGATACGGGCTTCTTCCTCAGGGGTAAGGATGGGCTTTTCGTGGTAGCGCAGCAGCTCAAAGCCGTAAGGGTTGATGGTGGGGTTGATGATGGTCTTGCGGAACGTCATGGTGATTTGCAGCGGTACGTCTTCGGCCAACGTTCCAGCCGCCATATTTTTTAATATGCCAGAGACCGATACATCGCGAAGTTCCAAGCCATTTTCCTGATAGCCGCGGATGGTCAGCGTGTTGCGGTCGGGAATGAAAAGACTGCTGCGCTTGACGCTGGTGGCGTCGGCGAGTTTCTTTTCAAAGTATGGCTGGCTATCAACCAACAGCCCAGGGGCCAGAAACGGTTGGATTGTTTGAATCTGCTGCGCCAGAGTTATAGGGGTAAAGGTGTTAAAGGCTTGCGTGATAAAATCGGTAAAAATCATCACCAACTGACGGTCTTCGGTGGGGTCGTATTTTCCGGGTACGGCACCGGGCACCACAATCACGGGCTGACGCAGGGTGAACTCCTGGAGCTGCTGGTTCAGGTTGGCATTGGTCTGCCATTGGCAATAGCTTAAGATGCTAAGTGTGACGGTGCAGATGAGCAAAAACCCCGCCACGCGATGCGCGCGGTCGATATACGCACCAGCACGGGCAACGAAGTCGGGAGCAGAAGCCATGGGCTAATGTAGCCATCTTAGGGCCTCTTTGGGAAGGCCCTCGCGATTCAGATTTGCCTAAACTTCAAGCCGTTTACAGACGGCAGGGCTAGGGCGCATTTTACCCAGCGGGATTTTGCGGTAAATCAGGCGCAGGGCCAACCCTTCGGGTTTATCCAGCGTCACCTTGTACATCAGGTACACCGAAAGCATGCCCAAAATGATAGCGATGAGAGCCTTCTGGGTGAAAAAGAGCACCACAAAGTGCACAGTCAGGTAGGTCATCACAAACTCGGGCGTCCGGTTGGGGCGGTCGATGTTGCGGGGAACCGGGCGTAGTTGCATGACATGATGCTTTCGCAATAAACCTTAATCGTCAAGCGGGAAGGCTTTAATTCGGGCGACCGCTCAGCGCTTTGGCCATGGGTTCAACCACCATGCGGAATCCGTTAAAAATACCGGGGGCAAAGGTTATGGCGGCGCCAACCAAAACCAAGGTAATGCCAAAGCCGGTTTCGCTTTGTGAGAACTTGAAAATGCCGTACACGGCCACCCCAAGGCCAATGGTAATGCCAATCCAGCGGGTGAGGAAGATTTCCAGTAGCCTCAGCTCGGCCCCGCCTACAGCCTGTGCGGCGGCAGTCCCCGCGATAAACAAACTGGCGCCCACCAGGAGCGCCAGCCAAGTCGACGTTTGACGCATCGGGGTTAGAAGCGGCTACCGCCGGATACGCTCTGGGTGTTACCACCAAAGCCTTGAATCGCTTGACCCATGAATTCGCGAATCCCGTTAAACAGGCCTGGGGCCAAGGTAATCACGACACCCCCGATAATCATGGTAATCCCGGCACCGGTTTCCTGCTTGATAATCCAAGTCCATAGGCCCAACACCACAATACCCAACCCGATGAACAGACCAACGTTCCCAACAATCAGCCCCTCAAGGGTTGCGCGCAGGTTACCACCGGCCCCTGCAACTGTGGAATTCTGTGCCAAAGCTGGGTCGGCCAGCATCCCCAACATCACCATAACGGTTGCCAGAGCAAAGAATGCCTGACGGGAGAAAGAAACACGCATACGAAAACTCCTTGTTTATGTATTTATTATGGGGTGAATGTTAGATTTTGCAAGAGGGGGGAGCCCTCGGAGGGTTTGGGTGTTGCTTAAAAGGCACTTTTTGCTGCCGGTAAGGCCCTTAAGGGCCCTTATCGGGGCTCTTGGGCGGTCTGCGACCCACCCCGCAGGGCAAAGGGTAATAGCCCTAACCCTATCAGCACCGTAAGCCACAGAACAATCAAGCGAATAATCGCTACAGCCAGCACCACCGTGGTTAAAGGTGCCCCCATGGTACTAAGCAAGAACCCCATCGCCGCTTCCGCGCCGCCCACTCCGGCCGGCATCATGCTTAAAAAGCCGCCCATGGTGCCAAGGCTAATCACGACCGTGCCGCCGGCCATATTGAGCGGGGTACCAAGCCCGCTGACCAAATGCCCCACCGCCAACCCCACCAAGGCCCAACCCACAAAGCTCTGGGCTGTGGTAAGGCAGAGCACGCGCCAGCCCAGCACGCGGCTGGAGTGCCTGATGAGCTGCCGTAACCGTGCAAAAAACCGCGCTTTTTTATGCCCGCCCAGCGCATAGAGCATTCCGACCAATCTAAACAACATCTGCGGCGCCAGCAGGGTGGCAACCACCCCCACCACCAAGGCCAACCCCACCAGCCAGCCTAAGCCTTGCAAGAGCGGGTTCCCTACAATCGCGAGGCCAATGGCCGCCAAGGCGCACAGCGCAATGCTGTCGGAGATCAAATCCATCGCCAGCAACGGGGCGGTGCGGGTATAGGGCAGCTGGTGGTTAATTTTAAGCAGCCATAGCCGGATGGCAGTCCCCACCTTGCCCGGCGTGGGCAGCAGCGCATAGCCTACCGTATAGTAGTACATCATGCGCCAGAACGGCACCCGCAGGCCCAAGGCATTGCCTGCGGTATGGTAGCGCCAGAAGCGCAGCAGGCTTTCCACCAACGTCGCCACAAAGAGCCACCACACAGCGCCGTAGGGGAAGTTATACAGGTGGTCTATCAGGCTCTGCTTGGTGGTGAGCACTGTGCCCACCAGCATCGCCAACACCGTAAGCCCAACCAGCGCCAGAATCCAACGCTCGGCGCGTTTTAGCAGGGCGAGGTCAAAGCGGAGCGGGGCCATAGGTTTTAAAATGGGTTTATTATTTGTCACGCAGCCTTAGGCCTTTAACGGCCAGCTGGCAAGCCTTAACACTTACAGAATGCGCACTCTTAGCGCCTAGCGCCCTGCTTTGGCCTCGCTTTGGTACAGGCTCCAGGCCAGGCCTAGGGCTACGCCGGTGTTTACATCCTTGCGGTGCAGTGGGCTGCTGCTGTTGGCGCTCCCCCCAAAGTAACCAATGGTGCCACCCACAAAGGCGCGTAAGCGTGGCGTGAGGTTGCTGGAAGCCCCCAAGGTGGCTTCAGTTCCTAAGTAGCCGCCATCGGCACGGTAAGCCTTGCGGTTCGCATTCGCAAAACGAGGGGCGACGTCATAGAAGTAGCTCTGCAACTCACGGCTGGCAAAGGTTGGCCCAACCGACCCAAACACCGTGACCGGGGTGGCCAACAAGGGGGCCTTAAGCCCGCTTTGGCGCACAGCAAGCCGTGGCGCAATGGTGTAGCCCTGACCACGGATTTCGGCACCGTCGCCTATGCTATAAACGGCGCGAACGGGTAGACGAAGTTCCATACTTTGGGTGGGTGTGTTGAGGAACTTATACTTGAGCTGCGGGCCAACTTCGGCCAAAAAATCGAGGTCGGGCATTCCGCGTCGCGCGTTGTTATCTTCGCTGTCGGCGTCAAAGCTGGCATCGGCAGAGACATCAAACTCCCAACGGTCGTTATCCACGAATACCCCACGGGCTCCGCCGCCATCACCAAGCCGGAAAAAGTCACCCCGATAGATGACGAACGGCACGGCCAAAGCTTTGAATGAGGACTGCGCCGCGCCGGGGTAGTCGGCCGCATGGGCGCCCAGTGCCCCAATACCTACTTCCCACAAGGGGCGTTCGGGTTTGCTGTAGGTGGTGCCAATTTCCTGCTCGGGGCTGGTTGCCATCGCAACGCCCGCCAGGCTTAGAAAGATTAGCTTGATACAGGAAAGAGTGGCCCAGCGGCGCGTGGTAATGTTCATGAAGTAAACCCTACTTAAACTGTTGCCGTGGGTAAATAGCCCATCACATCTTTAACGCGTGCCAAGGTGGCAGCCGCCACGGGCGTAGCACGCGCAGCGCCAGCATTTAGCACGGCATTGAGCTTGGCAGGGTTATTTAACCACGCAGCGTGGGCTGCTTGAAGCGGCACCAGTACGCCTTTGACTGCGGCTGCAGCCTCGGCCTTGAGGGTGCCGTAGCTCTCCCCCGCCAAGCTTGCCGCCACGGCTGCGGGGGTACTGTTGGTGCAGCCCGCAATAATTTCCAGCAGGTTCGCTACGCCGGGTTTGCTGGTTGGGTCGTAGCGAATGGCGGTGGGGCCACTGTCGCTGTCGGTAACCGCGCGCTTGAACTTTTTTTCAACCTCTTCGGCACTGTCGGTCAGCAACACACACCCAAGCCCTGGGCGCGACTTGCTCATTTTTTTGCTAGGGTCTTGTAGGTCGCGCACGCGGGCCCCGTAAGGTGGGATGGTATGCTTGGGTACCGTAAACACCGGCTTGCCGTAGGCATTGTTAAAGCGCAGCGCCACATCGCGGCACAGCTCTACGTGCTGCTTTTGGTCGTCGCCCACGGGCACCTCGGTGGCGTTGTAAAGCAAAATATCGGCTGTTTGCAGCACGGGATAGGTAAACAGGCCGACGTTAATCCCCGTTTCCTGCCCTTCATGCTGGGCTGATTTATCTTTAAACTGGGTCATGCGTTCCAGCTCTCCAACCTGCGTGAAGGTGCTTAGAATCCAGCCCAACTCCACATGCTCACGCACGTGGCTTTGCACAAACAGCGTGGCCTGTTCGGGGTTGAGGCCAGCGGCCAAGTACCAGGCCGCCACGCTGTGGGTGTTGGCGCGGAGTTCGGCTGGGTCTTGCCGTACGGTAATGGCGTGATGGTCAACCACAAAGTAATAGGCCCGCTGGCTGGCCTGAAGACTTAAG
>JAIXXE010000112.1 GCA_027490875.1 Alphaproteobacteria bacterium | reverse complement strand
TTTACGCGCTGCTGGCATTGCTCGGGTTAGCCTTGTTAAGCCTTCCGACGGCACTCACGCCGCCTACCGAGGCCGATACATTGGCCTATCACTTTGCGCTGCCCAAGCTCTATGCGGCGGCTGGTAAGCTGGTGTTTGCCCCCGTGGCCATTACCTTTGCAAGTCCCCAGCTTACGCATATGGTCAGCACCTGGGCCTTGGTGATGGGGCACGAGCCCCTGCTGCTGGCGCAGGCTTGGGGCAACAGCCTGATGGCCGCCGTGGCGGTGCTGGCCTTGGCTAGCCTGTGGCTGCCGTTGCGCTGGGCGTGTGTGGTGGCGATGGTGTTTCTGGGAACCCCAGTAATGACCTATGCCTTTAGCAACGGCAGTGTGGAATTACGTCAGGCGGGTTTAATGGCAGCGGCCGCGGTTGCTTTTGCGCTGTATGCGCAGCAACGCAGGTTGGGATTGGCGGTGGCCTTTGCAGCCTTGTTGGGTGGCGTGGTGGCGAGTAAAATCTTTGGGCTTTTTGTTTTACCTGCAGCAGCCCTGATGTGGTTTGGGCAGTATTGGCGCCGCTACGATGCCCGTTTCTGGCGCCATACGGCAGCGGTGGTCGCGGTGGGGCTGGCCGTTGCTGCGCCGTGGTACATCAGTGCGTATGTTCAGTATGGGTCGCCCGTGTTCCCGGTGTTGGCGGCAGCCCTCGGCAGCCCTGATTGGAGTGCTGCCCAGCAGGCCTATATGGAACGGGCTTACCTCGCCAACGAGCTGATGATACCCCGCACGCTGGAGACGCTTTTTAGTTACCCCTTTATCGCTACTTTTGCGGGCGCGCTGCTGGATAGCGACCGCACGGGCCTAGGCCCACTGCTCCCGTTGGGGCTGCTGGCGGCGGTGGTGGTATTGGCGCAGGGCTGGCGGACGAGGGCGATGCCTCCGTTGGCGTGGCTGCTGGTGCTGGCGTTGGGGTATTATTTGCTTTGGTTTGTGGTGGGGGTATCGGGGCGTAGCAGGCACTTGTTAACAATCTTGCCTTTGTTGCTGGTGGCGTTGGCGGTGGTGTTGCATGCATGGTGGCCGCGGTTTGCGGGTTGGGTAAGGCTGGGCTTGATGGGGTGTTTTCTGGTCGTGTTGCTGGCGCAAAGCGGCATGGCGCTGGTGCTTAACCGCACGGCATTGCAGGCACTGTGGCAAGGCCAAAGCCGCAGCGCTTACCTGCACCAACAGGTGACCGATTACACCGCCGTCACGCTGAGTAACCAGCAGCTACGCCCGACCGATAGGGTGCTGGTGGTAGACCTGCGTACAACCATTTACTACCTGCAAACACCCTATTTTCATAATGCCGATTTCCAGACCCAACTCATTCCGGTTGCAACTGGTAACACGGCGCAGGTTTGGCAGGCCTTACAAGCGCATGGCTTCACGGCGTGGTTGGCCCAGCAAGGGTCATCCAGCAAGGCGTTACTGGCCGATTTACAAGCCCATGGCTGCGCCCATGTGGTGGCCGAAGCCGAGGGTTTTTCGGTGCCGTCGCGCACGCTGGCCACCCGCACGCAATCGCGGCAACGTTACCTGCTGTATCGGTTCACGCCGCAAACTTGCCCTTTGGGTTCCCCAATGCTACAAACCTTCCGCAACCAGAAAGCCCAGCCATGAGCAAACCCAATGCCAAGCTCAGTATTCTCATCCCGTGCTACAACGAGTTTCGGCACCTTGATGACGTTATCAGCAAGCTGCGGCAGACCTCTTTCCCCTGCGAGACAGAAATTGTGATTGTGGACGATGGCAGCACCGATGGCACGCGCGAAAAGCTGGCAACCTACGCCAAAGACCCCGACATTACCGCCGTCTTTCATCAAGGCAACCAAGGCAAGGGTGCGGCACTGCGCACCGCCATCGGCCATGCCAGCGGTACGGTGTGCATCGTACAGGATGCCGACTTGGAATATAACCCAGCCGAGATTGCCCGCGTGGTGCAGCCTATTCTGGATGGCAAGGCCGATGTGGTCTACGGTTCCCGCTTTCGCCCTTCGATGGAGCGGTTGCAGCAGCCCGAGCGCGTGAGCTACTTCATTCACTTTTTGGCCAACACAGGCCTCACCTTCCTGAGCAACCTGCTGACCAATCTGAACCTGAGCGATATGGAAACCTGCTACAAAGCCTTCCGTGCTGACTTGTTAAAAGCCATGCGGGTGCAGGAAAATCGGTTTGGCTTTGAGCCCGAAATTACGGCCCGCGTTGGGGCCTGGCGCCCACGGTTACGGATTTATGAAGTGGGGATTTCCTATCAGGCCCGCAGCTACGAAGAGGGCAAAAAGATTGGCCTGAAGGATGGCTTCCGGGCGCTCTGGTGCATTGCCAAGTACAACACCTGGGGGCGCCACAACGGTGGCGCGGCGCAACCTAAGGCCTAACGTTATGCCCGAGAACCCCAACCCCGAAACCTACACCGGCAATACGTTGCTGGAGCAACTCACCGATGCGGTGAACTACAACGCGCACCTGGTGGCCTTGGTGAGGCGCCATGCCCCTGAACCTCTCCGTATGGTGATGGATTTTGGCGCCGGACAGGGGCTGTTTTCGGGTATTTTTTCTGGCAAGGCCACCAAGGTGGTAGCGGCCGAAACCGATAGCGTGAACATCGCGATGTTACAGGGTAAAGGCTTGGCGGTAACCACGCTGGACGCGACACCCGATGCCAGCTTGGATTACATCTACACCATCAATGTGCTGGAGCACATCGAGGCCGACGAAGCCATCATGCGTGCCTTTAAGCGTGTGCTACGCCCGGGCGGACGGGTGTTTGTATGGGTGCCTGCGATGCCGTTTTTATGGAGCGATTTGGACAACGCCGTCTTTCATGTGCGGCGCTACCAACGGGGCGAGTTGCGGCGTAAATTAAGCGCCGCAGGGTTGCAAGTGCGGCAAGAGCGCTTTGCCGATTGCGTCGGGATCGCCGCCACGCTGGCCTTTAAGCTGCTGGGCGGCAAGGTGGCGACCATGAACCCACGCGCGATTCGGTTTTACGACCGTATTGCCTTTCCGGTCAGTCGCACGCTCGATCGCCTCGGTGCGCAGTGGGTGCTGGGCAAAAACCTCTGGGCGGTTGCCGAACGCCCGCTGTCGTAACTCCCGCTGTCATAATCAAGGGCTAACCCATGCGCAAACATCTCTTTAATCCAGCCTTGCTTGGCAAACGTATTTTGGTTACGGGGGGCGCAGGGTTTGTGGGCAGCCATCTGTGTCGGCGGTTGCTGCAGTTGGGCGCCGAGGTGGTGTGCCTCGATAACTTTTTTACCGGCAACAAGACCAATGTGCTGGATATGTTAGGCAACCCCAAGTTTGATTTGGTGCGCCACGACGTGCACCAGCCGATGTTCTATGAAGTTGACCAGATTTACCACCTGGCTTGCCCAGCCTCCCCGATTCACTATCAGCTCCACCCCGTGGAAACCATTACCACCAACGTGGTGGGCAGCATCAATGCGCTGGATTTGGCAATGCGTAAAAAGGCCCGCATTTTGCTGGCCAGCACCAGCGAAGTGTACGGCGACCCCGAGGTTCACCCGCAGCCCGAAACCTACCGTGGCAACGTGAACCCCAACGGCCCACGGGCCTGCTACGACGAGGGCAAGCGCTGCGCAGAAACCCTGTTTTGCGACTACCACGGCCAGTATGGCGTGGAGATTCGCATCGCGCGCATTTTTAACACCTACGGCCCCAACCTGAACGTGGCTGATGGCCGCGTGGTCAGCAATTTCATCGTGCAGGCCCTCAAGGGTGAGCCGATTACGATTTACGGCGACGGCCAGCAGACCCGCAGCTTTTGCTACGTGGCCGACCTGGTGGATGGCCTGATTCGGTTGATGGAGCGCGACCGTTTTGACGGGCCGATTAACCTTGGCAACCCGATTGAGTTTACGATGCTGGAACTGGCCGAAGAGGTGCGCAAGCTCACCGGCGCCAAGAGCGCGTTGGTGTTCAAGCCGCTCCCCACCGACGACCCCACCCAGCGCCGCCCCGTGATTGCCAAGGCCAAGGAGTGCTTGGATTGGGAGCCGGAAATCGCCTTAGCCCTTGGGCTTAAAACCACGGTCGGCTGGTTTAAAGAACATATGGGCCTGCTTGGCGACGACACCGTGGTGTCGTTGGGGCGGGCGGGATAGGTTATTGTTGAGGGCGCCCTCATCACGGCGGAGGCCGTGATCCACGCAAAAAAGAAGCGCGGATGGCGGCCTGAGTTTACCCTCGCGGAGGCGGGGGCCGCCATGAGGGAGAAGGTGTGGCCGTGCCTGTCATCCTGAGGCCGTATGCGTTGACGAAGGCGCGGGCGTCATCCCCGAAGGATCCAGACGGGGTAGTAAACGAAGGCAGCCCTAACAAATACCCCACTGGATCCTTCGTATGAAGGTTTTGAACATCGGTTTATATCGTGTCCTCAGGATGACAGTCCGCTGCTTGAGAAGAGAACGCGCAAAGGACCCTAATCATTCAACTTCAATGCCGCCAAGAAGGCCTCTTGCGGGATATC
>JAIXXE010000035.1 GCA_027490875.1 Alphaproteobacteria bacterium | reverse complement strand
TGCCGCAAACGGGTTAAGGCCTGCGGTATCCAGCAACAGCCCGCCCACGGTGCCGGCTTCGCTAAGTTTGGCAGCGGCCGCCCGTAGGTCATCGCGGTCGGCAATCAGGTAGGCATGGGTCCCAAAAATCTCGGCTGCGATGGCCAGCGGTTCAAAGCCACCCACCTTTTGGTCATCGAGGCTTAAAATCCCCACCCGTTGCCCGCGTTGGCTGGCCTGCCATGCCAGCTTGGCCACCAGTGTGGTCTTGCCTGCTCCGTGCGGCCCTACAAACACATGGGCGGCCGCAGGCGTTAAAACCTCAGCGTGGCTTAAAAAATTCAGCTGTTTGCCCAGCAACATCCCCAGGCCTTCAGCCTCGGTAAAGCCGGCCTGCTTTAACCCCGGCAACGCCGCCTGCCACGTTTGGGCCAGCGCCAATGGCACCCCATGCGCTTCCAGCGTACTGGCCAGCAGGCTGGGGAATCCCGCGGTAGTGGGGGTGGTATTGGGGGCCGTGTTGGGCGCCGCAGTGGCAGACATAGCTGCCGCAGCCTTAAGGGGCGCAGCCTCGGGCCGCAGAGGCGGCTCTGGGTCGTTCACCGCCACGGTAATTTCCAGCGTTTCCTTACCGTTACGGGTCACCTTGCGGGTTTCAAGTATCAGCGCCTCTGGCCCCAGCTGTTGGCGAATCAGCGCCAACGCATCGGTCATTTTATCGGCGGTGAGGGTCTTGATACGCATCAGCGCCACCCTAACGGCAAACCCTGTGTCTGAACAAGCCTTTTACCACCGGGGGCTAACCAAGCCACCCCATCCCATCCATACTGGCATGTGTTTTGCATAGAAAGCCTTGAAGAAAGCATTGCACCCATGACTGTCTCCATCATTGCCAACTCCGCCGCCCGCGCGGCGCAAACGGCAATTCGCCAGAGCAACGACAACCTGGTCGTGGGTTCCAACCGCCTCAGTTCGGGGCTGCGGGTCATCAGCGCGGGCGACGACGCCGCCGCCTTGGCCGTGGGGACGAGCCTGCGCATCATCAACCGTGGGCTGGAAACAGCATCGCTGAATGCCAGCGCCGGCGTGAGCGCGCTACAAATTGGTGATGGCGCGTTGGGCGAAATTGGTAACCTGATTATCCGGATGCAAACCTTGGCCGCCCAAGCCAGCAGCGGGCAGCTGGATTCGGTCGCCCGCAGCCTGGTGGACGGCGAGTTTCAGCAACTGCTGACCGAAGTGAACCGCATTAGCCAAGTCACCGAGTTTAACGGCATCAAGCTGCTGGCGGGTTCACGTGCCTTTACCACCACCTCGGCCAGCAACCTTAACAATGCAGGTGTTACCGAAGTCCGCGTCGATCCGGCCACCACCACGGGCAACCGCACGCTGCGCCTAAGCTACAACAGCACCACCGAAAGCCTGACCGTCACACGCCTCGATGCCGCTGGCCCCAGCAGCCAAACCATCGACATCACCGCCTTGATTGACGGCGTGGCTGGCATTGGCCAGAACATCGCCAGCGGGGCCGCCCTGACCGTAGGGTTTGCCAGCCTTGGCGTGAATATTACGCTTGGCAGCAACTTTAACCGAAGCACCAATCTAGGCGCCACCACCACGCTGGCGGGTGGGCCGAACATCAGCATTGCGGGCGGCACGTACGTCCCCACCACCGTGAATGTACCGGCCACGGTGGCCAGTGCGCTCAATGGCCTGACCAGCGGTTACAACACCAGCACCGGCGCCCTGACGCTGCCCCTCACCAGCGATGGCACCACCGTGCGTTTTGGGGCGCTGGCTGGCGTATCCTACCGCGTTAATGGCGGGGCCCTGGGCACCAGCGGGGCTGCCAGTGCAGGGCTGGTGGCAGCCGGGCCCAATACCATCGAAATCCATGCCGACCTGCAACCCCCCGCCAGCGGCACCACGCTGGTGGGCAGCTACACCACGGCCGCAGTGGCGACCAACGGCGTAACCCCCGGCACCCTGCAGCTTGGGGTTGGCACCGGCCTTACCAGCGCTACCTACATCAACGACAACGCCGCCACCCGCCTCACCTACAAAATCGGCGGCGGCGTAACGGCAGGGCAGGATTTACTCAACGTCGATGTTCCCGCCATGAGCGTTGCGGCACTGGGGATGACAGGGCTTAGTGTCACCACGGTTGCCAACGCCAATGCCAGCATCAACGCGCTGGGCACGGCCCTGAACACGCTTAGCCAAGGCCGCGCAACCATTGGGGCTCAGCAGTTGCGGCTGGAACAAATCTCTCAGAACTTAGGGATTGTGGTGCAAAACAACGAGGCCGCCCGCAGTGCGTTGCTGGATGCCGATATCAGCCGCGAGATTTCCGAGTTCACGCAAAATCAGGCCTTGCTGGAAGCCGGGGTGGCCATGTTATCGCGTGCCAACCAGCTGCCCAACGTCTTGCTCGAGCTGCTCCGCAACGGCTAAACCTTATCAAAAATCTCCCTAATCTATGCCCTATGCCCGTCCGTCCCTCGCAGTCGACCTCGCCCGCCAAGCCGCCGCTGCGGCCTTGGCCGAAGTTCAGGAACCTACCCCAGTCTCCGCCATGGGTGCCCGTTGGCAACCCGCCACTCTGCCCGATGATTTTAACCTGACCCCTGCCTTGCAACAGGCGTTGCAGCGGGTAGCGGGGCATTTGGGCCAATGGCTCCAGCACGAAGGCCTGGAAGTGGCAGCAACTCCACAGACCATCCCGCAAAAACCCGAGGACACACGCGGCTTAACACCCCCTGCCTCAACGCTGGAAGTACGCGAAGCTGGCAACGGCAGGCTGGTGCGGGGCTACAGCACGGCAGCGGTGTTGGGCCTGTTTGCCAGCCAGCAACAGCGCAATGGGGTGGTGGTTGATGGCAAGGTTTAAGCCCTTACAGTTGCCAAAGGCGCCCCTTGTCAGGGTGGCTGGGGCGTGGCCAGATAGAACAAAGTACCAACCCGTACCCAGTACAGGCACGTTCTGGTGTACGTTGTTGGGTAACAGGTAAGGGCACGAAGCCATGGCTACTTCGGCGATTAACGCCAGCGGGATAAAGGTCGGGAACGACGGCAAGGTCAATGTGTCTGGCTTAAGCTCGAACATCGACAGCAAAGCCATTATCGATGCCCAGATGGCAGCCCGCCGCGCCCCTGCCGTGCGACTGGAAACCCGTATTACCGCCAACAATACCTTGGCCTCGGCCTACGAAGACCTGCGTAGCAAAACCAGTACCATTGCCACCAGCCTGGATAAACTTCGCAGTGCGCCCGGCAGCAGTACCGATGTGTTTAACGCCAAAAACACCAGCGGCAG
>JAIXXE010000016.1 GCA_027490875.1 Alphaproteobacteria bacterium | reverse complement strand
CCAGCATCTGCTCACGCAACCGGGCTTCGGTGGCAGCCGTTTGCGTTGTAATATTTTGGGCACTGGCTGCCATACTCGTCGCAATGGCTTCCTTGGCTGCAATGGCTCCGGCCTTTTCGGCCTGCAGGCGGGCATAATCTTGCGCCTGTACCATCCCGGCTTGCTGCTGTGCCAGCATCTGCTCACGCAACCGAGCTTCGGTGGCAGCCGTTTGCGTGGCAACCTGCTGCGTACTGAGGGCTAGGCTAGTGGCAATCGCTTCTTTTTCAGCTTCAGCCCGTGCCTTTTCGGCCTGCAGGCGGGCGTAGTCCTTGGTTTCTGCCATCGCGGTTTGCTGGGCTACAGCCTGACGATTCAGTTCAGCCGTATTAAACTGCGCCTGCTTTAACAACTGCTCACGCAGGCGGGCTTCGGTGGCGGCCGTTTGGGTCGCAATATGTTGCGTACTGGCTGCCATGCTGGTGGCAATTGCTTCCTTTTCAGCCTCAGCCCGCGCCTTTTCGGCCTGCAAGCGGGCGTAATCCTTGGCCACTTCGGTGGCGGCGATTTGAGCAGCCCGTAAATCGGCCATGGCCTTGGTTTGCTCGGTTAGCTTTTGGGCTATGTCGGCAGGAGAATATCCCTCGGGGTAAGGGTCGGGCACGCGGGTGAGCACCACCTGCCCCGGCAACAGAGTCAGCGGGCTGGGGGCTGCATCGGTGGCATTGACCCGTGTCCAAGTAATGGTCGCGCTTGCTGGCGCAGCAACGCCCACCACCAAGGCGACTATCATCCCATGCACCACCACTGGCTTCATGTTGGAAATGTCGCAAAATCTTAGCGAATACGCCAGTTTCCTGTGGTTTTATCAGCAGGGTAGGCCTAGGGGCTGTGCTTCAAGCGCCACGGCTGGCCCAAGGGAAGCTTGGTTAGCGTAACAGCCACCAAACCAAGGCAGCCCCAACCGTCACGCAGGTCACTTCCAAAACCAAGGTGCTTTTTGGCAAGGCCGTGCGGCAGCAACGGCAGCGGCCCCGCAACGCCAACCAACTTAAAACCGGAATTAACTCCAGCACCCCAAGCCTTACCTTGCACTGGGGGCAGTAGCTGGGGGGCTGCCTGAGGCTTAACCCACGCGGCAGGCGGTAGCAGGCACAGCTTAAAAAACTACCCAGCACTCCCCCCAAAATGCCGCCACATAAGGGCCAGAACCATGGCCAATGCTGGTGGATTGCAACAGCAGCTTGAAGCATCGTATCCATGCAACTTAAGCCTGCCGCTTAACCGCAGGTAGGCGGGCTGGCAGCGTCGTTGTTGGTGGTTGACAAACGGGCCGGCAGCTTAGGGGCATCAATCCCAGGCCTTCCAGCACAGCCGGCGCCAATACCGCGCGGACGAGGGTTGCTGAAGTAAAAGAACGGCATCGGTTGGTTGTTGGTTGGGTCACTCACCAAGGCCGAGCAGCAGTAGTCATCGGGCAACCCAAGCAACCGCATCAGCTTGACCATATCAGCGCGACGTAGGTCATTGCTAGCGGCGCTGTTATTCACCCGTACCTGATCGGCCAATGGTGTATTGTTGGTGGCGTAGATGGCTTCGTAGCGATGCACGCCAGCAGCCGACGGGCCACCAGACGACTGTTCACCAATCGGGTAGTAGACCAACCGTTCCACACGTCCGGGCGTATCACACAACGCAACGTTGGTAAGGTTAGTCGTGGGATCGCGCGGCAAACCAGAACAATAGGCAACGGTCTCACTGTAATTCACCCGCGCCAAGGCTTCCAACGCACTGGCAATACGGTCAATGCGGGTTAAAGTCAGGTTATAGCGTTCCAGCTTTTCTGGGTAATCGGTAAACTTCACCATCATGTCATCGCCAGCGGTGGCCAAGGCACCGAACTGCGTAACGCGTGCGGATACTGGGTTCTGATTCGACCACCAGGCCGAATCCAGCGGTGGAGCAAAAGCCGTGCCGACGATGGCAATGCCGGGTGCGGTTTGGGCGGTGCGGTCTGGGCCACGGCTAAAGAAGGTCGCGTAGTTAATCACCACCGTTGCACCCTGCACGTTGCGGGTATTGTCAACGGTTTGAATATAGGCGCGCGGGGTACCCCATTGGTCGTTGGTCATCTGTAAAGCGCTCAGGTTGGTATAGCCGGCCAGCGCATTGGCCCACTCGACGGCAGGGGTGCTTACGTCGTCGGCGGGTGGCAAGGCGTTACGGTCGGCCACATAGGCCTGCAAGGCGCGGCGTAATTCCTGCAGGTTGTTTTGTTCCACCTGCACGTCACGCTGCTGAATGAAGCGAAAGATTGGCGGCGCTGAAGCCCCAAGCAGAATGGCCATGGCGGCCACCACCAGCACCATTTCCACCAAGGTAAAACCGGCGCGACGCGGCGTGAATGCCTGAGAGTTCATTAATTGATTCCTCCGTTGAGAACGATGCTAAGATTCACAACCGGCCATGGCGAGGGGCTGGTGCTGAAGTTGCTGAGTGTTAAAGTCGCACCCAACCGTAAATTGCTTGACGTTAATTCCACCCGCATACGCCCATTGTTTGGCAGCATACGCTCCAGCGCTACAAATTCTTCCAACACCCCCAAATCACGCCGCGCAGCTTCGGTGTTTACGTCGGCAAAGCTGGGGGCGTTAGGGTCAGTCAGCAGCAGCACGGTTAAATCTGGCGCCACGGCCGTAGGGTTAGTAAGCAGCTGCACGCGATAGGCTTCATCGTGCACCGCCTTAAAGACGTTTATCTTGGTTTGGTAGTCCTTCATCATCACGGTTGCGATACGCTCCAGCCGGGCTTTCACCATGGCATAGGTCTCGCGCTGGGCTTCCTCATCGGTAAAGGCAAACACCAGGTCATCGCTGCCGGTAGGGGCCACAATGCTTTGCAGACGTGCCAGATTCAAGCCTGCGGTATTCGTGCTTCCAGCGATTTGCTGACTCGGCAATTCGGTTTGGAACACGCCGTCCGCCCCTGCGGAAATAAACACAAAACCCGTCACGGGGACTGAAACCTCACGGCTCAACGCCACCGTTTGGCGTAGCGGCTGTCTCATGACGCGTAGCGAGCGACCCCAGGCATCAAGCATGGGGTTGCCCCACTGGCCGGGGGCTAATTGGCGAATGGCAGATTGGTTCATAAAATCCTGCATCGTCATATTTACGGGCATAGCTTGCAGCTGGTTAGGCGTAAACTCGCGGTTCACTACCCTGTCAACCCCCCGAAAATAAGCCAATGTTTCAGAGGCTAAGGCCTTACTAAGCTGCGGCGTGCTCACCACCGCAGTCACCACATAGCTGGACATCACCCCTGCCAACAGGGAAAACAACGCGAGCATGAGTGCAATTTGCATGGTACGTTACCTTATACCCCCCTGCACCAGCAGAACAGACATTAATAAGTTACTATATTTAAAGGGTATTCCTGAACACCTTGCGGGGTGGCGAGGCGGATTTTACGCTCTTTCAGGTCCACGCCTTCAATCCGCACACCCTCTTTTTCAAACTTGCTGCGCCGGGCCTGTAGTTTTTGTTCAAGCTCAGCGGCTGCCCCTGCATCCAGAGCTTTCAGGGCTTCAAGCGCAGTGGTCACCTCGGCGGCTGGCCGGTAGGTTACAGGTAGGGTTTCATTAAGGCCAACCCACAGGTTACTGATGAGCAAACGCTGCCCTAGCTGCCCCTGCGTAACGCCCCTCACATCCAACGCATTCACGGCCAGCTGTAAGGCGTCGCGGCGGCCTAAGGCAGTGTTGGCCTGCGCCAATGCCTGTTCGCGCAGCTGGCGGGTGTTAGATTGATCTGAACTTTCAACCGCAACCACCACCACCGGCGCCGGGAAGGGGCTACCCTGCCCGGCATAGGGCGGCACCATGGTGGGTGAAAGTACATTTTGGGCTTGCCATAGCACAGTGGCCTGAGCCCACCCCACCCAAGGCAACAGCCCTACACTAAGCAGGGGTAGTATCAAGGCTTTGGCAACGAATAAACGCATTATTGTAGCCCCTTTGTGGCTGTGGCAGCATCAAGCGGGCCTTGTTTTTCCAGGCTAAAGAGTCGCCCTTGCAGCTCCATGGCGGTATGGCCAGCAATCGTTTCATCCCCACGGTTAAATGTAAGGGTGCTGATATTAAACTTACCGCTGCCATAGAGCTTATCGACCAGCGCCATCACCGCATGGTAGTCATCGCGGGTTAAAATGGTCACGTTGCGCACAATCAGCGTCGCATCGCCAACAGTGCGCGCTTCGCGGTTGTCGATGCGAAAGTCGATGGGCAGTGTTTCCAGCCCCAAATAGGTTAAAACATCCAGCTGGGTTGCACGCCGCTCGTCCATGGTCAGGGTATCGAGCTTATCTTGCAGCGCAACCTGAAAGGTCAGGTTGTTAAACTCGTTTTGTAAGGTATCCCGAACACCGCTTTGCTGCTGCACTTGGTCTTGGGTATTACGAACCTGCATCCATATCAGCACCGCGCTGATTGTCATGCACAGCAGCAGCAACAGGGTAAAATTGCGAATGCCGCTGCGGGTCATGGCTGGGCCTCCCTCGGGTTACCCTGTGGCGTTGGGCTGCCGCCGGCTGCCATCCCTGACCCTGGCATCATGCCGGGCATGGCGGCAGGGATTGTGGCGGTTGCTGACACAACGGCCGTACCGCTGGCAGATAAGGGAGGGGCTATTGCAGGCGTGGCACCCGGTAACTGGGCCAAACTGGGGTCCAAACTAGGGGCCAAACTGGAAAGCAAACTGGCCGACACCAAAGGGCCTGTAGGCGCTGCCATGGTTGGCATGGCGTCGGTGTGAGGGGGTGTGTCGGCCTCGGTGGGCAATTGGGGTTGCTCGGTCAGCATCGCCGCATTGGTTGCGACAGGCGCAGGCCGCGTCCCCGTTACCTCAATCAACATGAGCAGTTCAAGCGCTTGCCCACCCACCGACCCTTGCCGAATCAGCTGGCGCACCCAAGGCATCTCGGCCAATACCTGATGGCCCGTGGCGGCCTGATCCACCAGCAATTTGCTGGTCGGGTTGTTAACAGCCACCTGCATCACCTGCACCTCCGGCCCTATCGTTCCGGCCAGATCGTTGCCCAAAACGCTCGGTTGCGCCAAAGCAAGCTGACGCACTTCACCAAAGCGTTGGGCTACGTCGCCTGCGGCCTGCATCAGGGCCGAGGGCGAGACTGCCACACCCGCAGTCAGTTCGCGCAGCACGGCATCGGGTTGGCGAATATGGCCGGTGCGTTGGTTAATCTGTACCGCCTGTATCTT